>SLHB01000422.1 GCA_007136375.1 Candidatus Hydrogenedentota bacterium | reverse complement strand
CCGTAGCTCCCGGGCAGTATCCCTACAAGGATGAACACGACCCGCATGTGATGGAGTTCTCGTACACAGTCGAGGACCTGGAAGGCGCGATCTACGTCGTCGCCCACGCGGTCGTTTGCAGCCTCGAGTTCGCCGACTGATCTCAACACGCGGCGAAACCTGGCGGCCCAGCCTCCTTCCTGGAGGGCTGGGCCGCCGTTCGTTTTGCTTACCTTGTTTCCTGCTCTGATTTCGTCATGTTGCCGAAAATGTGTCACTACGCCATAATTGCGCGCGCCGGGCTGGGCCGCCGTCCTTGGCGCGCGGCATGCCGTGATTGCTCATAAGCCCAGTTTCCGCAAGGGCTTAGCGGCTCGACTCTCCGCTCTTCTCTCTCTTGGCGCCTTTCATGCTTTCACTCTCTGACCTTTCCGAAGTCCGCCGTGTCCCGCGCCTTCATTCTTTGGAGGCGGCGATACGGCCCATCATTGAGTGGAGGCTCTACTGTCATGGGAAGAAAGCTTGCACTGGCCGCCTTACTGGTCTGCCTTGGGGTGTCCATTGCTGGACTGGCTCAGGCCGGCAGCCTAGAGATAACCGGCGTGTTCGAAACCATCACAATGGACGACTTTGAAACCGGCGAATCGGAGACAAGCCACTGGATCGTCGATCAACAGAGCAACCGGGCGTACCGGGCCGAGTTTCGCGGGCGGCCCGACCACCGGCTGACGACGGGCGCCGTGGTCCGCGCCAGGGGACACATGGCCGGGGGCCGGTTCGTCATCGACGAGGCGTCCGGCGACGGTCTAGACGCCGGCTATGAAGTCCTTTCGGCGGCGCCGGAGGCGAGGTACGAGGCGTCCGTGGCCGTCATCATCGTGGACTTTCTGGACAGCGCGGTGTCATGCAGCCCCGGCGACATTGCGCAACGGATGTTTCCGCTCGTTGGCCAAGCCAACGTGTCCGATTACTATGTGGAGTCGTCCCACGGAGAATTCGGGCTCCAGATGGACGCCAATGACAACGGCTCCGTCGACGTGTTTGGCCCTTACACGGTGAGCGCGGTGACGAGCGACGCGTGCGACTACTATGCTTGGGCCTTTGAGGCCGAGGCCCTCGCGGAGATGGACGGGGTTGATCTCAGCGCGTTCAGGCACTTGATGTTCGTCTTGCCCAGCAACACGAGTTGTAGTTGGTGGGGCGTGGCTAACGTGGGTTGCGGCTCGCAGTGCCGATCATGGATTGCCCGGTGCGCCGTCGATGACCTCTACGCCCACGAACTCGCCCACAACTTGGGCATGCGGCACGCCTCCACAGACACCAACAACGACGGGAACGTCAATTCGGAATACGGCGACAACTCCTGCGTCATGGGCTATTCCAATGTGGGATGGCGTCACTTCAACGCGCCCCACAAGGATCAAATGGGTTGGTTTGCCGAACACCCGGAGCAGGTGCAAACCGTCACCGCCGGAGGCGTGTACTACCTTGCGCCGTTGGACCTGCACCCCTGGGAGGTGAACTATCCCCAGATAATCAAGATCTATAAGCCGGACACCAACGAGTACTACTATCTTTCGTACCGCATGCGGGTTGGATACAGCAGCGCGCTACGGACTGAATACACCAATCGCCTTAGCGTCCACCGCTACCGCGGGAGCGGCGCGGTGCGCACTCATCTGCTGGCGGTATTGCCGGACGGGGGGCGTTTCGAGGACCCCGTTAACGGCGTCACGGTGGACCAATTGAGCCACAACGCCAGCCTTTCCGGCGGCTACGCGGCGGTAGCCGTAAGCTTTGGCGCTTCGCCTCAGCCGCCCACGCTCAGCCTATCCCCGGACACGCACATCAAGCAGGCCGCGACAACGGCCGCCTACGCCGTGACGCTTGAGAACAACGACGATCCGTCGCAAGATCCCGCCACCTTCGAGCTGAGCGCCGCGCTTCCAACAGGTTGGGTGGGCGCGTGGAGCGTGTCCAGTCTAACGCTGGCGCCTGGACAACAGGGGACGGCGGAGCTGATGGCGACGCCGCCCTCGGAGTCCGTGGATGGCGTTTACGGCGTGCAGGTGACGGCGGCCAGTTTCGGCGGTGGACATCCCGCTGTGAGTAAGACGGCCCAATATGTGCTTGACGCCTCCCCGCCCGATCCTGTGGTTGACCTCGAAGGCTATCAGGACAACCAGAACAACGTGAGGCTATCATGGGGGCTGGCTCTCGACGGAAACATGGTGGCGGATTCGTATGAAGTATGGCGCGATTCGGACACGGGTTTTCAGAAGATTGGCCACACTAGCAATCTGTCCTTTATGGACAGCGCGACGGATGTCAACGTTGACACCGTGTTCGCTTATTACGTAACCGCAGTCAGCGTATCCGGTCACACATCAATCCCGAGTAACGTCGTTGATGTCCTGGTGAGCGTTAAGAGCAACTCCGGCCGAGGCGGCGGGGGCGGAAACGGAGGGGGCAACAACAAGGACAATAGCGATGAAGACGACGGAGATGACGGAGATGACGGAGACGATGTCCGTCCCCGGCCTGGGGTGGGGAACGGACGCAACAAGTAACCTGTAGGCGCCCTCCGGCGCTCCGTCAACGCGTCTGTATTGTGAAGATGGTTTTCACAGCAGCGCTGGGCGGGGCGCCGGAGCGGGCCGCGGGGTCCCCTTACCGCGCCGCTGTCAGCGGGAGGAGAGCACGTCTTCCACGGTCTTCCGGTGGTCGCCTTGGATTTCGACGCCGTCTTCGCGGAGGGTTCCGCCGGCGCCGCAACGCTTCTTGAGCAGCGCCAATAGGGCGCCGCCGCCGCTGGACACGTTCCGCACCACGGTCACAACCTTGCCCTTGCCCCGCTTCTCCAGGGCGACGGGCCATCCGCCCTTCCGCGTCTTGGCGACCTCGAAGGGGGCGCTGTCGGTTTCGCTTGCGCCGGCGTCCGCGTGTTCCGGCGTTTCCGGAGCGGTTCCCTGGGGCAGGTCCGCTGGCAACTGTCCAGCGAGATCCGCGAAGGGATTGCCGGTGAGGCCTTCGGGCTGGCTGTTCACATCGACGCGCTTCTTTGGCATCCTTGCCCCTTCTGACGGCGGAAGCGCCGCCCTCAACCGCCGGATAAGAACGCCGTTGGCGGAGCGGCGGCCCTTGTGTGCCGGAAAGATGCGGACCATGTCCTTTCACCCGATGGGTGAAGGCCACTGTCTCTTCCTCGGCGCGAATATGAGACTGGACAGCGATGCCCAGCCAAGCTTATCCGGCGATTTGGAGCCACGTAAATCCTTTACAACGCCCGTTTACTCCAGGTATCCTACGGTCCAGCGAGTGGGCCAGTCAACGGGGGCCGGCGAAGCCGTCTCCGCAATTGAGGATTTGGGCTATGACATCAAAACGGCGCGCCGATGAGCGGCGGCGGCACCCCAGGAGCCGTGGCGGTTTCTCCACGGTGGAGGGCCGCGGCGAGCTCGGGGGGCTTAATCATGTGGACAACATCAGCGCGAGCGGCGTGCTGTGTCACACGGCCCAGCCCATCCCGCTCATGACCAAGATGAGCATCGCCTTGGATTTGCCGAAACCGGTGAACCAGCGGGTGGAGTGCGAGGGCATCGTGGTCCGCTGCGACCCGGAGGACCAGAGCGGGGAAACGTTCAAGGTCGCCATCCTCTACACTGATGTAAGCGAGGACGGCCGCAAGGCTATTGAGGAATTCGTGACGAACGACCTTGCCCAGAGCGCGTCGCCCAATCCATGATTCCCTCCGCGGCCGGGGCCCGGAGTTTTGGCGGGCGTTTTGCGCTTTACCCGGCCCCCTAAACGTGGTACACTGCCCACGATTTGCGCGTGAATTCCAACTCCGGCGCCATAGCTGTACGTCCAGCCGGAGCCGCACGTATACTTCCCCCCTTTAGCAATATAAGGAGACCATACCATGCCACTCGTACCCATGCGCCAGATCCTTGACGAAGCCGCGAAGGGCGGCTACGGCGTGCCCGCTTTTAACGTCAACAACATGGAGCAGATTCAGGCCATCATGGCCGGCGCGGAGGAAGCGCAGAGCCCCGTCATCATTCAGGCGAGCCGGGGCGCGCTGCAGTACTCCCAGTTGGACTATCTGCGCCACCTTATGTTGGCGGCCGTGGAGCTGCACCCCGACATCCCCGTGGCGATGCACCTGGACCACGGCAACAGTCCCAAGACCTGTAAGCAGGCCATCGACCTTGGGTTCACCTCGGTCATGATGGACGGCTCCCTCAAGGAAGACGGCAAGACCATCGCGGACTACGACTACAACGTCAAGGTCACCCGCGAGGTCGTCGAGATGGCCCACGCCCACGGCGTCACCGTGGAGGGCGAACTCGGCGCGCTCGGGGGCATCGAGGACGGCCACGGAGCAGGCTTGTCCGTGGACGACACCGACCACTTGACGAACCCCGACGAGGCCGGCGATTTCGTAGCTGAAACGGGCGTCGACGCCTTGGCGGTCGCGATCGGCACGAGCCATGGCGCCTACAAGTCGCTGCGCCGCGACCCGAAGACCGGCGAAACCTTGCCGCCGGCTTTGGCCATGGACCGCATCCACGAAATCCACAAGCGCATGCCCGATTGTCACATGGTCATGCACGGATCCTCCAGCGTGCCGAAAGAATTGGTCGATATTATCAACCAATACGGCGGCAAGATGGAGCACACCTACGGCGTCTCCGTCGAACAGATCCAGGAAGGCATCCGCCACGGCGTCCGGAAGGTCAACGTGGATACGGACAACCGTCTGGCGATGACGGCGGCCATCCGGAAGGTGCTGAGCGAGAACCCGAAGGAATTCGACCCGCGCAAGTACCTCGGCCCGGCCCGGGACGCGATGCAAGAAGTCGTGAGGCTCCGCCTGCAAGCCTTTGGCGCGGCGGGGCACGCGAAGGATTACAAGCCCATCACGTTGGAAGAGATGAAGGCCTACTACGCCAAGGCCGCCGTCTAACCGGCGTTTAGCTCCAAGCAGACAGACCAACGGCGCCGCGCGCTTCCGCTTTCACGGCAGGGGGCGCCGCGGCGCTGTTTTCTTTTGCTCCTTCCCGCGGGCGATTGCGCGGCGAAAGTGACGGTGGGGGCTTTGTCGATTGGGAGCGGCACCGAGCGACTATAGGCAGTAGCGAGGCCGGGCGGCGGACGCCTGGCTTCCCGGCATCCACCAACGCGGCCGCATCCGCGCGCCGCGCCAGCAGCAAGGAGGGCAGTCCCGTGCCTATCGCCATCCCACCAACGCCGGAAGAACTCCGCGCCCACCCCGTCGTGAACCGCGAAGCGTGGCTGGAAGCCCGGAAACAGCATCTCCGCAATGAGAAGGCGCTCACGCGGATGCGCGACATGGTCGCGGCGGAACGGCGCCGCCTGCCTTGGGTCAAGGTCGAGAAGGAATACGTTTTCGAAACCCGGGACGGCAAAAAGACGCTGCCCGACCTCTTCAAGGGCCGGAGCCAGCTCGTGGTCCACCATTTCATGCTCGGTCCGGGCTGGGAGGCCGGGTGCCCCGGTTGTTCCTTCGCGGCGGATCACGCCGAGGGCGCCCTCGTCCACCTTGAGAACCACGACGTGGCTTTCGTTCGCGTGTCCCGCGCGCCCCTTGCGGAGATCGAGGCCTACAACACGCGGATGGGTTGGAAGGCCGAATGGGTCTCGTCGCATGACAGCGATTTCAACTACGACTATCACGTCTCTTTTACGCCGGAGGCCTTGGCGAGCGGGCAGGTGACCTATAACTACGACTCTCATCCGGTGAGTGAAGGGACAGACCAGATGGAGACGCCCGGCTTCAGCGTCTTCTACAAGAACGAGGAGGGGTCCGTGTTCCACACCTATTCCTCGTATGCCCGGGGCAATGAGGAGGTGGCCGGCGCTTTCATCTACTTCGATATGACGCCGAAGGGCCGGAACGAAGACAGCATCATGGAGTGGCTTCGCCGTCATGATGAGTACGAGAGCCGCGCGGCGGAGAGGGCCTGTCACTGAGGGCGGCCCGGCGGACGAAACGCACCGTCCGCCGGGCTCCCTTCATTTACTCCCCGTCTTCAACGGAAAAGCGGTAGATGTAGGTATGGTTGTACTCCTCGCCAGGCCGAAGCGTGGCGGAGGGAAAGTCGGGCTGGTTCGGCGCGTCGGGGAAGTAGTGGGGCTCCATGCAGAAGCCATGGCGCTGCTCGTAGGTCCAGCCGTCCTTACCGGTGATGGAGCCGTCCAGGAAGTTGCCCGCGTAGAACTGCAAGCCGGGTTTTGTGGAGAGAACTTCCATGACGCGGCCGGTGGTGGGTTCGCTGACCCGGGCCAGGAGCGTCAACTCGCCGGATTCCTTGGTGTAGACCCAGTTGTGGTCATAGCCCAGCCCATGCTCGATCTGCGGATGATCCGCGTCAATGTCCTCGCCGATAGCGGCGGGCTCGCGGAAGTCGAAGGGCGTACCCTCGACGGGCATCAGTTCGCCGGTCGGGATGAGCTCGCCGTCTACGGGGGTGATGTGGTCCGCGGGCATCATCACCACGTGATCCAGAATGTTCCCTTGGCCCGCGAGGTTGAAGTAGGAATGGTGCGTCAGGTTGCAGATGGTCGGCGCGTCCGTCTCCGCCCGCTTGTCCACCCGCAGTTCGTTGTCGTTCGTGAGGGTGTAGACCACGCTGACGTCAAGATTGCCAGGATAGCCTTCCTCACCATCCGGGCTGAGATAGTGGAGGCGCAAGGCGGGACCGGACGGCGTGGTGACGCCCTCGGCTTCCCAGACGATCTTGTCGAATCCCCGTTCGCCGCCGTGGATGTGGTTATTCCCGTCGTTGGCGGCGAGGGTGTATGTTTCGCCGTCCAGCTCGAATTGGGCGCCGGCGATGCGGTTGGCGTAGCGGCCCACGATGCAGCCGAAATAGGGATTGTCCGCGATGTAGTCGTCGAGGTTGTGGTAGCCGAGGACGACGTCGCCGAGGGCGCCGTCGCGGTCCGGCATTTCCAGCCGCACCACGATGCCGCCGTAGTTCGTGATCTCCGCCCGCGCGCCGTTGGCGTTGACGAGGGTGTACAGATCCACGGCCTCGCCTTCGGGCGTCTCGCCAAAGGGCTCCACGCTGATGGACTGGCTGGCTCCGGCGGCCGCGGCGGCCGTCAGGAACACGGCCATGGCGGCGGCGCGGGTCATGGCATGAAAGAGGTTCATAGAAGATTCCTTCTCGGTTGCGGCCCGGCGCGCCTATCCTCCGGGTTGTCCGTAGTAGGCGTCCGGGCCATGCTTACGCGCAAAGTGTTTTCCGGAAATGTGTTCGGGAAGCGGAGCGACGGTGGGGTTGAGCAGCAGCGTGTGGAAGGCCATGCGCGCCGTTTCTTCCAGGATGCCCGCGTGCTCCACGGCTTTCTGAACGTTCGCGCCCCAGGCGAACGGGGCGTGTCCCGCCACCAGCACGCCCGGGACTTCCATGGGGTCCGCCGCGCCGGCGCCGAAACATTCCGCGATGATCCCGCCCGTTTCGTCTTCGTAGTTGCGCGCCACTTCGGCGGCGTCCAGGAAGCGCGTCACGGGGACGGGCCCGGCGAAGGCGTCGGCGTGGGTCGTTCCAAGACATGGAATAGACCGGCACGTCTGGGCCCACACCGTGGCGTAATGAGAGTGGGTGTGGGCGACGCCGCCCACGTCCGGAAACGCTTGATACAGCCTCCGGTGGGTCGGCGTATCCGATGAGGGCCGCTGCGCGCCGTCCACCACGGCGCCAGTCTCGATGTCCACCACCACGATGTCCTTGGGGCGCAAGACTTCATAGGGGACGCCGCTTGGTTTGATGGCGAACACGCCCCGCTCCCGGTCCGCGCCGCTGGCGTTGCCCCAGGTAAATGGCGCGAGCCCTTGCGCGGCCAAGGCGATGTTCGCCGCGCAGACCTCCTCGCGCAATTCAGGAAGTTCCATGAGTCTCGCTTCCCCTTGTTGACCCGCCGGCCCGGCCGTTAGCGTCCGCTTCGGTTACGCCGGACGCCCGCGGACTTCGTCGCGGATGGCGAGCAACTCCTTCATGACATCGGAGCCGCCGGAGACTTCCTCGCGCACGCCGAAGATGTCGTGAACCCGCTTGTACAAGGCGTAGAGCCGGTTGTAGGTCTCGACGGCGGCGGGCTGGGGTTCGAAGCGTTGCTCCAGCACGCCCGTCATGGCCGCCGCGGCGGCGTCGAAGTCCGCGTGGCCGCCTTTGTCGGCGCCAGCGACAACGGCGCCCGCCATGGCCGCGCCAAGCGCGCACGTCTGGGCGCTCCGGGAAATCTCCAGCGGACGGCCCAAAACATCGGCGTAAATCTGCATAACCAAGGGGTTCTTGATGGAAATTCCGCCGCAATTCACGACGCGTTCAATGCGGACGCCGTATTCTTCGAAACGCTCCAGGATGACGCGGGCGCCCATGGCCGTCGCCTCCAGAAGGGCGCGGTAGATCTCCGGTCCGGAGGTCTGGAGGTTCAAGCCGAGGATGGCGCCGGTCAAGCGCTGGTCCACCAGGACGGTGCGGTTGCCGTTGAACCAATCCAGGGCGAGGAGGCCGCTTTGGCCGGGGCGCAGCCGCTCCGCTTCGCGGGTGAGGCTCTCATGGCCGCCCCGCTCTGGACCGCCGGGCGCGATGCGCCGCACAAACCAATCGAAGATGTCGCCCACGGCCGACTGGCCGGCCTCTAGCCCCAGGCAGCCCGGCAGCACGGACTCCGGCACGATGCCACACAGGCCAGGAATGTCCGGAAACGCGGGATCAAGGGGCGCGACGGCGATGTCGCAGGTGGACGTCCCGATGATCTTGACGAGGACGCCCGGCTTGACCCCCGATCCCACGGCGCCCAGATGGGCGTCGAAGGCGCCCGCGGCCACCGGGATTCCCGCGGACAAGCCGAGGCGGTTGGCCCACTCGTCCGTGAGGGTTCCCACGGCCTGGCCGATGTGAAAGGCCTGGCCGGGCAGTGCGCGGCGGACCCGGCCCAAACCAGGGTGAAGATCCGCCAAGAACGCTTCATCGGGGTATCCGCCCCAGGCGGGGTGAAACATGGCCTTGTGCCCCGCCGCGCAGATGCTCCGCCGCATGGCCTCCGGCGTATCCGTCCCCGTGAGGATGGCGGGAATCCAGTCGGCCAACTCCGCCCACGTGTGGGCGGCCTCGAAGACGGCCGGGGCTGTCCTCGCGGCGTGGAGCAACTTCGCCCAGTACCATTCCGAAGAGTAGATCCCGCCGCACTTGGCGAGGTAGGCCGGGCGTTCCTTTTCGGCGCGGGCCGTGATCTCGGCGGCCTCCGCGTGGGCCGTGTGATCCTTCCACAGCCACGCCATGGCGGCGGGCTCATCGGCGAAGGCCTCCTGAAACGCCAGGGGCTGGCCCTGGGCGTCCAGCGGCAAGGGCGTGCTGCCCGTAGTGTCCACGCCGATGCCGATGACATCGTCCGGCCGGAACGCGGGATCGGCCGCCGCCGCTTCCCGCAGCGCGCCGCGCACGCTCTCCTCCAGGCCTTGCGCGTAGTCCCGGGGGTGTTGCCGCGCCAGGTCCGGCTGGGCGCTGTCGAGTATGACGCCCTCTTCGCCGTGCGCGTAGGGCCACACGAAGGCCGCGGCCTCCGCGCCCGTCCGCGTCTCCGCGATCAAGGCCCGGACGGAGTTCGTGCCGTAGTCCAGTCCGATCACGTATTTCGCCATGATTGCTCCTCCGCGTGATGGACCGTGGTCAGTTAGTAGAGCCAGAAGCTGAAGTACAGGTATGCGGCCACGACGCCGCCAAGCACGATGGCCGTCAGGACGTAGTCCATCGCGCCCCGGCTCTCCCGGTTCTCGCGGATCTGCTCTTCAGTGCGGCTGCCATAGGTCAACCCAGAGATTTGCGCGGGATCCGGCGGCGGCGTCGCCAAGGACACCCCTGCGATTACGGCGATGCTGATGGCGAAGAGCACGCCGGAGTAGTAGAGGAAGTTGAAGTCGCCAAAGGCCGCCAGGAACGCCGGACCCTCGAAGACCTGGCCCTCGCCAACCAAGGCTTGGACCATGAGCTTGGCCATGCCGAGCACGAAACCGACGGACAAGCCCCAGACGGCGCCTTGGGCGTTGATGCGGGACCAGAATAGGCCGAGCAGGAACACAGCCGTGATGGGCGGCGCCAAGTAGCTCTGCACGCTCTGGAGATAGTGGTACAAGCCGAGATCCGCCACCCGGGGCATGACGGGAATCCAGAGCAGGCCCAAAACCACCACCACGCTGGTGGCGATACGGCCAACGCGCACCAGGTGCCGCTCCGATCGTCCCGGGGAGATCTTTTCGTACACGTCCCGGGTAAATAGGGCGGCCGTCGAGTTAAACACGGACGACAGGGAGCTCATCAACGCGGCGAGGAGGCCGCCGACGACGAGGCCCCGCAAGCCCTCGGGCAGCAGGGTCATCACCATGGTGGGAAAGACCTGGTCCCCGTCTATCACGTCTTCGCCGCCGATCATCCGGGTGGGAATCTCCAGCATGCCCTCTTGGTGCATGGCCCAGCCGACCATTCCGGGGATGAGGAAAAGGAGGACGGGAAACAGCTTCAAGACGCCGCCCCAGAGGGCGCCGCGCCGGGCCGTGGCCAAATCCCGCCCCGCGAGGGTCCGCTGCACGATGTACTGGTCCGTGCACCAATACCAGATGCCGACAATGGGCGAGGCGATGAGGATGCCGAGCCAGGGGAACTCGGGATCGTCCAGAGGCCGCCATAGGGCGAATTGATCCGCGTTCGCGCTGGCGAGGGCCTGCAATTCGCCCCAGCCGCCGAGCTCGCGCAGACCGAAGTAGGTGATGGCCAGCGACCCCACCAGCAACACGAAGGCCTGGGCGGTGTCCGTAAACAACACCGCCCGCAGACCGCCCGCGACCGTGTAGATCCCCGTCACGATGACCGTCGCCATGGCGCCGATCCAGAAGGCGTTTTGCGGCGTGCCGAAGGTGTCCGGCAACAGTGTCTGAAAGACCAAGGCGCCGGCGTAGACCGTTACGGAGACCTTGGTGAAGACATAGGCAAGGAGAGAGACACAGGAGAGGATCCAGCGCGCCCGGGCGTTGAACCGGCGCTCCAGGAATTCGGGAATGGTGTAGACGCCGGCGCGGTAGTAGAACGGCACGAACACCCACGCCAGCAACACCATGATCCAGGCGTGGAGCTCATAGTGGGCCATGGCCATGCCCGTGGACGCCCCTTGGCCCGATACGCCGACGATGTGCTCCGAGCCGATGTTTGACGCGAACAGGCTTCCGCCAATGGCGAAAAAGCCGATGTTCCGGCTCGCGAGGAAGAAGTCCTTACTGGTTTGCTGGAGGAAAGACGCGCGCCAGGCGATGCCCGCGATAAGTCCGAAGTAAACGGCAATGACTACCCAATCCCAGAACGCCATAACCCATGCTCCCCATCATGAGACCGGCCCTGTCCGGGCCGGCGCCGGACCGCTGGGAAAGGCGCGGGAAGCGCCGCGAACCCAGACGGCCTATGCTTGTGTCAGCCCTTGTGCCAGTGGATGTCCCAATCCAGATACCGCGTCAACGCCTCGTGTACGATATCCGCCGTGGTGGAAAGGTTTGCGGCGAGGTGATGCTCCAGCCCTTCCCGGCAGATGTGGCGCAGCAAGTCCTGCAACCCGGGGATCTCGAACACGCCGTAGCCGCCGAAGGTCTCCAGGGTGTCGTCGGTAAAGCGGCCCTCGCCCACATAGCCGCGGACCACGCCGCGGCGGTCGTCCGTGGAGACGCGGCAGAAGGTGAACGGACCCGGTTTGATCCGGCCCACGATGGTCCCGTACGTGTTTTCCTTGCCCACGGACCCCGCGATAATCGCCTGATAGTCCATGCTGTGTTCTAGGAAGAAGTCCCGGGGCAAGTTCGAGCAGTGGAACATAATGCCCTTGTCGGGCGCATCGCCGAAGTTGTTGTTCCAGTCCAGAAGCGCCGACGGCGCGCCGGACGCCGCCGCCAAGGCGTGCATGCCCAATACGCCCCCCACGTCCGTTTCGCACGCGCTGGAGTACAGCCGGGACGACATCATGCTCATGATCGTGCAGGGCACGACGCCGTAGAACTCTTCCATGGCCGTCCAGCATTGGATCGCCGTGGCGTCGAGGGCGTTGTCCTCCATCCACCGGTCGATCACCGCGCCGAGCTTGGCGATGCGGGCCAACGATTCGGCGGGCACGGCCTTGGCGGGCGTGTATTCTTGGATGGCGGCCAGCTTGTCCTGGACCACTGGCTCGCTGTCCTCCATGCGCCGGGCCTGGCCGAGGATCTCCGAGAGGTCAATGGTCTCCACGGAGATGTTCGCCGCTTCGAGGATCTTCTCGCTGTAGCGCACCGTGTTGAAAGCGGCGGGCCGTGCGCCGATCATCCCCACGCGGGCGCCGCGCATGGCCTTGACCACGCGGCAGACGGCGCCGAAACGCCGGATCTCCTCCTCGAAAGCGGGACTGGCGGGATCAAGGGTGTGCAGGGCCGTTAGCGAATAGGGGATGCCGTACTGGCTGAGATTGTTGCAGACGGAGATCTTGCCGCAGAAGCTGTCACGCCGATGCTGGATGGCCATCTTCATCTGCTCGTCCGCGAAGGCGTGAACGAGTACGGGCTTGTTCAGTCCGGCCCAGCGCAAGGTGTTCGCCACCGCCTTTTCATCGCCGAAATTGGGCAACGTCACCAGTACGCCGTCGATTTCGTCCTGGTGGCGGCGGAAGAGGTCCGCGCAGACGCGCGCGTCCCCCAGTGTTTCGACCGCGCCGGCGAAAGAAGTGGCGTCGGGCTCGGGAATGATGGCGCGAACGCCCATGGCTGACAGCGCGTCTAGGATAGCGCTCCGGCCCGTTTCGCAGAGATGACTAGGAAAGAAACCGCGGTTGCCGATGAGCACGCCTAAAGTTAGCTGCATGAGTCCCCTCTCCCCTGAAACGCTACAACCTTATGTCCCCCTGTCCCGGCGCGGGACGGGCCCTTGGACCCAGACTGGCGGCGGACCCGCCGGCCGCGATGGCCCGCGGCAAGCGTCCGCGTCCCAAGACATTAGCAGGACGGCCAAGACCGGTCAAGCGCGGGACGCCCCCAAATCGCCGGATAAGCTTGACCGGACATTATTGTCCAGTCTCATGCTCGCGCCGGGGAAGAAACAGTGGCCTTCACCCAATGGGTGAACGGGTATGGCCGGCATCTGTTCGGCATGCGAGGGCCGCCGCCCCGCCAGTGGCGTTCTTATCCGGCGATTAAGGCGCCCCTGAGTTGGGGGTTGCGCGGTTTCCGGGCGAACCGTATCATGGCGCGATGATGATGCGGCAAGGGGTCATAGCGGGAGCGCTG
>SLHB01000128.1 GCA_007136375.1 Candidatus Hydrogenedentota bacterium | reverse complement strand
GCTTGGTGGTGACGCGGACCGTGTCCGAGCAAAACCTCGGCACGGATTTCGGCGATCAGATCGCCCGCTATCCCCGGGCCTTGGCCGTGGGCGGCACCTTGCTGGCGGCTTTTGGCCTCGTCCCGGGCATGCCCGCCATCCCCTTCCTGTTCATCGGCGGCGCCCTGGGGCTCCTGGCCTACAAGGCGCACAGCGCGCAACAGCACAAGGCCGCCGTGGCGCAGGCCCGCGAGACGGCGGAAGCAGAGGCGGACCGGGAGGAGGAACCCGCGCGGACCGAGGATTACCTCACGGTCGATCCCCTGAAAATCGAGCTCGGGTACGGGCTCATCAGCCTCGCCGACGCGCGCCAGGGCGGGGATCTCCTCAACCGCGTCCAGGTGCTGCGCCAGCAAATGGCCACCAAGATGGGCTTCATCGTGCCTGTCGTGCGCATCGTGGACAACATGCGCCTGCGGCCCAACGAGTACCGCATCAAGCTTCGCGAGGCGGAAGTGGCCCGCTACGAACTCCTCGCCGACCATTTCCTCGCCATGAATCCGGGCCTCGCCGAGGAGGAGGTTCAGGGCATTCCCACCGTCGAGCCGGCCTTCGGCTTGCAGGCCACTTGGGTCTCCAAGGCGAACCGTGACAAAGCGGAGACCATGGGCTACACCATTGTCGAGCCTTCGGCGGTGCTCGCCACCCATCTCACGGAGATCATCACGAACTACGCGCCGGAACTGCTAACGCGGCAGGACACGCAGAACCTCGTGAACACACTGCGCGAACACTCGTCCGCCGTGGTGGAGGAACTCATCCCCAGCATCCTCACGCTTGGGGAAGTGCAGAAAGTCTTGCAAAATCTGCTCCGCGAGCGCGTGTCCATCCGCAACCTAGAAACCATCTTCGAAGTATTGGCCGACTACGGCGGCCGCACGAAGGATCCCGATGTGCTGACGGAATACGCGCGCCACGCCTTGGCCCGGCAGATTTGCGGGGACTATACAGACGAGGAGAACAAGCTCCGCGTCATCACGCTGTCACCAGAGCTGGACCGGGAGATCCTCGAAGCGGTGCGCCAAGCGGAGACCGGCGACTACATCCCCATCGAACCAAACCGGGCCGAAGCCATCGCGAGCGCGGCGGCCGAGGCCCTGCAACCCCTCGTCATGGCCGGACATGACCCGGTCCTCTTGACGTCGGCCCAAGTCCGCCGCTTTGTGAAGCGGATCGTCGAGCGGGCCATGCCCCGGGTGGTGGTGTTGTCTTACAATGAAGTCGATCCCGCCGTGCAACTCGAAAGCGGAGGGCAAGTAAGTGGATAGCGAAGGCCAATCCCTGCATACGTTTAGGGCGCCCACCTTGGACGAAGCCTACCGCGCCATGCGGCGCGCCCTAGGCGACAGAGCCACGGTGGTGCGCACCGCGGAGACGCGCGAGGGCGGCTTCCTGGGTTTGTTCGGAAAACCCCTCGTCGAACTCGTGGCGTCCACGGCGCCGGGCCGGACGGCCAACGGCAAACGCCGCGCCTCCCCGGCCGAGCGCCGGTATCTCGCCCATTCTCAGGGGGGATCCGGGAAATCCCGGGCGGAATCCGCCAGCCCCAGCGTGGAACCCGCCAGCCCCAGCGTAGGTTCGCGCGAGAACGTGAACGAAACCATCGCCTACTTCCAGCAGTTGGTCAGCGACGCGCAAAAGCGCATGGGCGGCGCCGGCGGAAGCAGCGGCAATGGCGTGGGGAACGGGACGCATCCTCCCCCTCGGGACGCCGCGGAGACGCCCCGGGATCCCGTCGAGACGCCTTTCGAGCCGCTAAAGACCGCCGAGGTCAACGGCAACGGGGCGGGTCCGTTCCGGAAAGCGGAATCGAACGGACATTCCCGCGAAACCATGCGCGAGGAGCTCCACGAACTTCGGGACATGCTCCAGATCCTGTTGGCGGAATCTCACAACGGGCAGTTGCCTCGCGAACTGACGCCCGCGTACCGCCAGCTCGTGGCCAATGGCATGAGCCGGGCGTCCGCCGCCACCTTGGTGAACGCCCTCGCGAAGGACGCGGAGCACGGCGTATTCCGCGATCCACGGGTGCTCCGAGAGCGTCTCAAGGTGGAGATCCGGCGCAGCGTCAAGGTCACCGGCGGCCTGTCCATCCGCGCGGGATCCCGCCGGACCGTCGCCCTGGTCGGCGCAACGGGGGTGGGCAAGACAACGAACCTCGTCAAGCTCGCCGCTCATTTCTCCGTCAAGGAAGGGGCCCGGGTCGCGCTCATCACCACGGACACCTACCGGTTCGCCGCGCCGGATCAGCTCCGCGTGTACGCGAACATCATCGGCGTGCCCATGGAGGTGGTGAACACGCCCAAGGAGCTAACCGCGGCCATTGCCACATTCCGCTCCCATGACCTTGTACTCATCGACACGGCGGGCGGCAGCCAATTCAACCGCAAGCAGATCGAGGAGCAACGGGATCTCCTCGCCGCGGCCCAGGCCGACGACGTGTTTCTTGTGATGAGCGCCAACACCCAGGCCGAGGAGCTGCGCAGCGTGGTGGACAACCTCCGCTGCATCAATCCGACCGCCTTGCTCTTCACGAAACTCGACGAAACCCGGCGCTATGGGACCATATTCAGCCTGGCCCAAGAAACCGAGCTCCCCCTTTCCTACTTCAGCACGGGCCAGAACGTGCCCGACGATCTTCTGCTCGCTCAGGGCGCAACCGTGGCGAACCTCGTACTGGAAGGCAATGAAAGCCGTGACAAAGCAAGCCCAGCATTTGCGTGAATTCGTCCGGGAGCACCGCCGCCGCGCGCGCGTCATTGCCGTGACCAGCGGCAAGGGCGGCGTTGGCAAGACCGGCGCGAGCGTGAACCTGGCCATCGCCATCGCGGCGCTGAACAAGCGCGTCATCATCCTGGACGCGGACTTGGGCCTGGCCAATGTCGAGGTGCTGCTCGGGCTCAACTCCCTGTACAACATCCAGCACGTCATCGACGGCGAGAAGGGGCTCATGGACATTCTCGTCCAGGGACCGGGCGGCATCGAGATCCTTCCGGGAAGCTCCGGCATGGCCAAGCTCGCCGACCTCAACCAGCAGGGCCGGGCCAATCTCCTGGACGGCCTTCGGGAGGCCCAGGACAACGCGCACTTCATCATCCTGGACACCATGGCGGGGATCGGCCAAAACGCCGTCGCCTTCGCGGCGGCGGCGGACGAAGTCCTCATCGTATGCACGCCCGAGCCCTCTTCCATCGTGGACGCATACGCCATGATCAAGACGCTGTACCAAAACCGGAGCGACGCGGTGGTGAGCCTCGTCGTGAATATGGTGACCGGCCGGGAGCAAGCCCAGGCCGTCGCCGAGAAACTCTCTCTCGTGACACGGCAATATCTGGGCCGAAACTTATCCTATCAAGGGCACATCCCGCGGGATCCGCACGTGGGGCAAGCGGTCATGCAGGCCCGCCCGTTCATCCTGCGCTATCCGAACGCGCCCGCCTCGAAACGGGTCCGCGAGTTGGCCGCGCGCATCGTCCACGACGCCCCCGTGGCGG
>SLHB01000296.1 GCA_007136375.1 Candidatus Hydrogenedentota bacterium | reverse complement strand
TCGCGGTGTAGATGGGAGCGCCGAGGTCGTCACCGGGAACCACTTCGAAGTTGTAGCCCTGCTTCAGGCCAGCCGCCAACACTTCATCGATGAAGCCCGTCGCGGTGGATTGGGGCGGTTCGTGCAGCTCCACAAGGGTGCCATAAGCGCCCACGCCAGGCTGCAGCTCCACAAAACCGGCGGTCTGGAAGGAGACTTCGCTGGTGGAGATGGTCCGCATCGAGCCGGCGGCGCTGGCTTCGTTGGCGGCCATGCGGGAGCGGAGCAGGTTCGGGATGGCGATGGCCGCGATAATGGCGATGATGGCCACCACGATCATCAGCTCAATGAGTGTAAAGCCTTGGTTGTTCTTTTTCATAATCATTTCCTCCGGTGCTCATTTGCGTTTTTTACTGTCAACTGGCGTTTAACCCCGTCCGCCGGGGTCAACCTCGCTTCAACTGTCGTCTTCCCTAGTAACAAGATGCGTGCCAAGATCGGGCCAAGTTTGTAACTCCTTTGCCACAAGGGAGTTGCGCGTTTAGGCCGTTTACGCGTCGGCCTCTCAAGGCCGAGAAACGCTACGCCGCAGCGGAAGTTTGTGACGTTTTTTGTCACCGGCCGGTCCGCAAGAAGCCTTTTGCATCCGCGCGCCACGCTCGTGTAGACTGACGGTCCGCGTGGCGGCAGGGCCGTTCCATGGAGAAGCCAGGGCATTCATGGCCGTTTACTTGAGTTTGGGCGGCAACATGGGCGACCGGAAGGCGCGGCTCGCCGAGGCCGTGGAAGCCCTGGATGGATTGCCGGACACGACGGTCCGGACGGTTTCCCGCTGCTACGAAACCGAACCCCTGGGGCTCACGGATCAGCCTGCTTTCTTGAACCTCGCCGTGGAGATCGAGACGTCCTTGAAGCCGCTTGAACTCCTGGAGGCTGCGAAGGCTATCGAACGGCGACTTGGCCGCGCCAGGGGAAGGCCGTGGGGCCCGCGGCCCATCGACATAGACATCATTCTTTACGGCTCCCTCGCGATGGATCGTCCAGAGCTGACCCTGCCACACAAGGAATTCCGGCGGCGGGCCTTCGTGTTGACGCCTCTCGCGGAGATTGCGCCCGGCGCCACGGACCCTGTGAGCGGAAAGACGGTGGCGGAGCTGGCCGGGGCGCCGGAAGCCGAGGGCGCCGTCCGGGAGCTGGGCCGCCTGCTCCGCTGAACCACTCCGCTTGGAGCCCTTTTGGGGACCGGGACGGAGCTTGAGAGGGAGACAACTCATGGCGCACGTCACGTCCGTGACGTTCCGGAACAAGAAACAGGCGGGCGAACGGCTCGCCGTCCTCACCGCATACGATTATCCCACCGCGCGCCTCCTCGACGAATGCGGCATCGACGCCATTCTTGTGGGCGACTCCTGCGGCATGGCCGTGATGGGCCGGCCTAATACGCTGAGTGTGACCATGGATGAGATGGTGCACCACACCCGCATGGTGTCCGCGGCGGCGGACCGGGCCTTGGTCATCGCCGACATGCCCTTTCTGTCCTATCAGACTAGCCCCGCCCGGGCCGTCGAAAACGCCGGCCGGTTGGTGGCCGAGGGCGGCGCCCAAGCGGTCAAGCTGGAAGGCCCCGCCCAGAGTTGGGGCCCGGCCATCGAGGCCATCCTTGCCGCGGGAATCCCCGTCATGGGGCATCTTGGTCTGACGCCTCAGAGCATCCACCGCCTCGGCGGCTACAAGGTCCAAGGCCGGGACGAGGCGGACCGGGCCTTTATGGAGCGGGAGGCGCGGGCCTTGGAAGCGGCCGGCGTGTTCTCCATTGTCCTTGAGGTCGTGCCTGACAGCCTCGCCGCGGCCATTACAGAGGCGCTGAGCGTGCCGACCATTGGCATTGGCGCGGGCCCTCACTGCGATGGGCAAGTCCTCGTGCTCCACGACATGCTCGGGTTCGGCATCGCAACAAAGCACGCGAAGGTGTACACGGACCTGCGCGCCCAAATGAGCGAAGCCGTGACCGGCTATATCGGCGAGGTTCGGTCGGGCGCCTTTCCGGCCCAGGAGCACACCTTCACGTGAGGCTCATCGAGCGGCCAGAGGAAATGCGCGCTTGGGTCATGGACCGCCACGGGCGCGGCGTGACTGTTGGGCTCGTTCCCACCATGGGCGCGCTCCATGAAGGCCACCTCAGCTTGATGCGCGCCGCCGTTCAGGAGAACGGGACGGCCGTGGCGAGCATCTTCGTGAACCCAACCCAGTTCGGCCCGGACGAAGACTACGAGCGTTATCCCCGCGCCTTCGAAGCCGATTGCCAGAAGGCGGAGGCGGAAGGGATCGCGGCCATCTACGCGCCGGACGCGCGGACCATGTACCCCTTGGAGCACTCGACCTATGTCGAAGAAGAAGCGCTGAGCCGGGGCCTATGCGGACGCAGCCGCCCAGGCCATTTCCGGGGCGTCACGACGGTGGTGGCGAAGCTGTTCAACGCGGTATTGCCGACCCGGGCGTACTTTGGCCAGAAAGACGCGCAACAATGCGCGGTCATCCGCCGCATGGCGCGGGATCTCGACTTCGGCGTGGAGATCATTGAGCTCCCCATTGTGCGCGAAGCCGATGGGCTCGCCCTGAGCTCGCGGAATCAATACCTATCGCCGGAAGAACGCCAAGAAGCCCTGGGAATTCACCGGGGCCTTCGCGCCGCGGAGGCGCTGCTCAAAGAAGGGGCGCGTGACGCGGCGACGGTGGTCCAGGCCGTGAAAGACGAGATGGGCGGGCTTCGCATTGACTATGTGGAGCTCCTGGACGCGCACACCTTGGAGCCCTTGGCCACGGCGCGGGGAACGGTGCTGCTGGCCGTGGCCGCATGGGCGGGAGGCACGCGCTTAATCGACAATCTTAAAACCCAGGTGATTTAACACGATGCTACGGAGTATCCTCAGCGGCAAGATCCATCGCGCCACCGTTACGGAGGCGAACCTCAACTACAAAGGGAGCCTCACCCTCGACCCGGACGTCTATGAAGCGGCGGGCATGATGGAGCATGAAAGGGTGCTGGTGGTCAACATCAACACGGGCGGCCGCTTCGAAACCTACATCATCGACGGCGAGCGCGGCAGCGGCGTGGTCTGCCTCAACGGCGCCGCCGCCCGGCATGGCCAACCCGGCGATCTCATCATCATCATGACCTTCGCCCTGATGGACACGGACGAAGCCCGGCAGTTCAGGGCGGCCCGAGTCCTTGTGGACGAACACAACCGGGTGACCACGGTAGACAGCTAGCCCCTTTATGGGTATGCTGGCGCCAACCACGCCACGGTGAATCAATGGAAAGGAAGCAGCCGGATTCATGAGTACGGTTCGCGTACGGATTGCGCCATCTCCCTCGGGATTCTTGCACATCGGCACAGCGAAAATGGCGGTGTTCAATTGGCTCTACGCCCGTCAGCAAGGCGGCGTTTTCATCCTCCGCCTGGAGGACACGGACGCCGAGCGAAGCAGCGACGAGTTCGTCCAAGCCATGTGCGAGGGCTTTCATTGGCTTGGCATCGAATGGGACGAGGGGCCGCCTTTCGG
>SLHB01000002.1 GCA_007136375.1 Candidatus Hydrogenedentota bacterium | reverse complement strand
CTGGCCGGGACGCCCCGGCTAGGATAGGTCCGCTCGCGTCCGCCGCGCAACCGAGAAGGAGATTCACGCCATGCGCCGCTTCATCGTGACTGTGTGCGCCGCCGTAGTCGTCCTCGCCGCTGGCGCCGCGGGTCTGGGCTACCTCAGTTTGACGGGAGCCTTCACCGGAATCGACCGGACAGTCGCTCCCGGCGATCCCTTGCCCGATTTCTCAATGACCGGAACCGATGGGGAGACCCACGACCTCGCCGACTACGAAGGCCAGATCATCGTCCTGGATTTCTGTTCCCACCTGTGCCCGTGGTCGATGGGCGCGGACGCGCAGCTGGCGGAACTTTACGAGGAATACGCCGGGGAAGACGTGGTTTTCTTGGGAATCGACAGTCATTACGACGTGGGCTTGGAAGAGATCCAAGCCTACGTGGAAGAGAGCGGAAAACCGTATCCCGTGCTTAAGGACGAGAACCACGTCTACGCGGATCTCGTGGGCGCCCGGATCACACCGGAGATACTCGTGGCGAACGCGGACGGTCAGCTTGTGTACCAGGGCGCCTTCGACAACCGGATCATCCCCGAAAACACGGGAAGCGTCAATTATCTGCGCGAAACCCTCGACGCCCTGCTCGCCGGCGAGCCCGCGCCCCGTGAAAGCACGAGCGCCTGGGGCTGCACCATCAAGCGGAGCGGCTGACCGCGCGGGCGCGACGCCGCCCTTGACGGCGCCGCCGGCCAGGGAGGCCCGTCTCTCCGAGGGATGTGGGCCGCGTTGACGGAAGGGGATTTCCGTGGCATAATCCCGTACCAATTGCTTTCGCGGAGGGATTGATGGCCCATATTGTCTTGACTGGGGGCGCCGGTTTTCTTGGTTCTCATATGTGCGACCGGCTTCTCGCGGAGAACCATACCGTCACCGTCGTGGATAATCTATCCACGGGGCGGCCGGTAAATCTAGAGCACCTTGCCGGGGAGTCCCGGTTTACGTTGATCCAGCAAGACGCGTGCGCGCCTTTGGAGGTGGATGGGCCCGTCGACTACGTCATGCACCTGGCGTCGCCCGCGAGTCCGCCCGATTTTGCCCGCATTCCCTTCGAGTGCCTTCGCGCCGGCTCCTTCGCCACGCATAATATGCTGGAATTCGCCCTCAACCGTGGCGCCCGCTTCCTGCTCGCGAGCACTTCCGAGATCTACGGCGATCCCCCCGCCGAGTTCCATCCCCAGACCGAAGCCTACGCGGGCAACGTAAGCCCCATCGGCCGCCGCAGCGTCTACGACGAGGCGAAGCGCTATGCCGAGACCGTCACCATGACGTATCAACGGGAATGTGGGCTTGAGACGCGGATCGTCCGCATATTCAACACTTATGGCCCTCGGATGCGGCCTGACGATGGCCGCGTGGTCACCAATTTCATCTGCCAGGCCTTGCGCGGCGAGCCCCTCACGCTCTATGGCGAGGGCAAGCAGACCCGTAGCTTTTGCTATGTCACGGATCTCGTCGACGGCATCTACCGGTTGCTCCTCTCCGACGAGCCGGAACCCGTCAACATTGGCAACCCCTTCGAGTTCACCGTCCGCACGCTGGCCGAGAAGATCCTCGAGCTGACGGGCGGCGCGAGCGAACTCGTCACCGTGCCCCTTCCCTTCGAAGACGATCCCAAGCAGCGCAAGCCGGACATTTCCAAGGCGCGGCACGTGCTGGGTTGGGAGCCGAAGGTGTCGATTGACGAGGGGCTCGGTTACACGATCGACTACCTCCGCGATCAAATCCTGCAAACGCAGTAGCCCTTGCCTTGCCGTAAGGGGCTGTGCTCTGCCCCTGTCCCGCGTCTTCCGCGAACCCACGCCAGCATCCCTTTGCGCCAATCGAGAGCCGTCCGAAGAGAACTGTCCCGCCAGGGCCATGAGGTCCGCTGGCGGGACAGTGCCGTTAGCGCGGTTTCGGCGCGCAGTCTAGTGTGAACCCGCTACGCCGCGTGGGGCGCCCGGTATCAACCGAAGCCGCCAATGTACGGCAGGACCCGGTGGGCCTGGGTCCCGACCCGGTTCGGAAATTCGTTTTCGTCAAGCCATTGGATGGGGAACTCGCTGTTGTAGCGGATGAACCGCACATGGCCGTCCATGAATAGGACGTTGCTGCCGCCGGGGATGTGGTTGAAGTTCTGCGTCCCGCCACCGCTGGTCACGAAGTCCCAGCCCTGCGGCGCCTCGGAGGCCATGCTCCACGAATCCCACATCGCCGGAATGCTGCTCTGGGCTTCGGCGCCCGCGCCCGGGTTGTTGATGTCGGTGATGAAGAAGCGCTCGATGCCTTCGCGCAACCGGGCATAGGTGCTGGGCAATTCGCTGCCGTCGTCGTCCAGGAAGTACTGGCCGTAGTCGAAGAAGTTCCCTTCCCGGTACTGCGGCGCGTTGATGTCCATGCTGTGCTTGCGCTGGAAGTGCTCGATGCGCTGCCAAGAATCGCCAGGCCCGCCGCGGGCGTTGATGATCCCCGCGTCGATGATGGTCTGGTCATCCCAATTCTGGAACACCCAGTTGTGCCCCGTCTCCACCGCGTCCACGATCTGGGAGATGGTGCGCGTGGCGTAACCCATGTAGACGTACGAGACCGGGTAGGACAGGAACACGTCTTGGACGACGCGCGAATAGTGGTCCCGGTGCGGATCGGTCTGCACCATCCGCTGGAACTGATCTTGGAGATCATCCTCGAAGGCCAACCGGTCCGAGTGGGCGGTCCGTGAATCGGACGGGCAGACCTTCAGATTCAGGTCCGTCCAGTAGTCGGGATACAGGGCGATTCCATGGAATCCGTGGGCGCCCGAGAATCCGCCCACGTGGTTCCGCTGGTTGGACGGCCACAGCTCGCCCCGCGTCTCGTTGGCGTACATCTTGAAGATGGTTCCGAACTGCCGGAGATTATTGGCGCAGCTCGCCCGCCGCGCCGCCTCCCGCGCCCGGGCCAAGGCCGGCAGCAGGATGGCCGCAAGGATACCAATGATAGCGATCACGACCAGCAGTTCGATCAGGGTAAAGCCTTTCTTGCCGGTATTCATGTTGAACTCCCTCTAAGGTAAGCAGTAATAGCGCCTTGGTGTGCAGCACATGATGACGCGTCGCGTACCGTCCCTTCGGCCTCACCCCCTCTCTGGTTCGTTTCTGCGAAAATCGCTATAATATAGGCAAAGTTGTCTGTTAGGGCGTTTCGCTAACGACAAGCTAATATAATATAGCCATAGCGTGGTTGTCAACGAAAAGTAAGGGTAAACCGGGTATAGCGGAAGGCCATAAACAGTCGTCAGGCAGGATCACGTCACATACCGCGATAAGCGCCACGGGAGCGCCATGGGACTGCCATGGGAGCGCCGCGGCGTCCGTCAAGCCTAAGGGAAGGGGCGGCTCCGGCGCGTCAGACACGCCGGAGCCGATATTCGATCGAAGCTAACGGTTGGTATTCAGCCGTTCAGGGCCTCCCGTGGATCACTCGAAACCGCTGATAAACGGCACGACGGTGTGGGCCTGCGTGCCAGCCCGTTCGGGATAGTCCGCCTCGTCAAGCCAT
>SLHB01000277.1 GCA_007136375.1 Candidatus Hydrogenedentota bacterium | reverse complement strand
ATCCGCTCGGTGGCGACCCTCGGCCTCATCGCCTTCGGCATGACCATGGTGATCATTGCGAAGGAGATCGACCTGAGCGTGGGCTCCGCCGTGGCCTTCGGCGGCTGCCTCATGGCTTACTTGACGCAACAGGGCCTGCCCATCCCCGCTGGGATCCTGCTCACAGTCGTCACGGGCAGCCTCTTTGGGTGTTTCACCGGCGCGATGCGCGTCTACTTCGGCGTGCCGTCCTTCATCACGAGCCTGGGCCTGCTCACGGCCATGCGCGGCCTTGCGCTCATGCTCACCGGCGGGTTTCCCCTCACGCCGTTTCCAGAAGGCTTTCGCTTCCTCGGCGCGGGGACCCTGTTCCACATCCCCGTCCCGGCCATCCTCTTTATTCTAGCCTTTGCTGGCGCTCATTTCGTCATGCGCTACACCACCTTTGGCGCCGCCGTCTACGCCGTGGGCGGAAACGCCGAGGCCGCGCGCCTCTCCGGCATCAACGTGAACCGCGTGCGCATTCTCGTCTTCGCCATCACGGGCGGGCTCGCGGGCATGAGCGGCGTCCTTCTCGCGTCCCGGATGATGTCCGGCGTGCCCACCGTCGCTCAAGGCTGGGAGCTTGACGTCATCGCCGCGGTGATCATCGGCGGCGCCAGCTTCACCGGCGGCGTCGGCAGCGTCCGGGGCGCCCTCGTCGGCATCATCTTCATCGGCGTCATCATGAACGGCATGACCCTGATGAATGTGCCCGTCTACACGCAGTACGTCATGCGGGGCGCCCTGATTCTCGCCGCCGTCCTCATGAACCAGCTCCAAGAACGCTGGGCCTGAGGCGCGCGCCTACATCGCCAAGCCGCCGTCGACCGTGAGCACGGCGCCCGTGATGTAGCCCGCGGCGTCGCTTGCGAGAAACTGGACGGCGGCGGCCACATCTTCGGAGGTTCCCACGCGGCCCAGGGGAATGCGGGACAGGGCCGCCTCTTTCATCTCGTCCGTCATGGCTTCGGTCATGTCCGTCTCGATGTAGCCGGGGCAAACGGCGTTGACGGTCACGTTGCGCGACGCGAATTCCTGGGCCAGGGATTTCGTGAGCCCCACGAGCCCCGCCTTGGCCGCCGCGTAGTTGGCCTGGCCCGCTTGGCCGCGCAAGCCGATGATGGACGACATGTTGATGATGCGGCCGCCCCGCTGCTTGAGCATGTCCCGGGCGGCGGCGCGGCAACAGTAGAAAGCGCCGTTGAGGTTCGTCTGCAACACGGCGTCCCAATCCGCGTCTTTCATGCGGATGAGCAACCCGTCCCGGGTGATGCCCGCGTTGTTGACGAGCACGTTGACGGGGCCCAGGTCGCGGGCCACCTGCTTGAACAATTCGTTGACGGCGCCGGGATCCGTGATATCCGCCTCATAGCCCTTGGCGCCGCCGCCGATGTCCGCCGCGGCCTCTTGAGCGGCCGCTTCCGTCCGCCCGCACAAGGCCGTCTTGACCCCTTCCCGGGCGAAGGCCTCGGCGCACGCCCGGCCAATGCCCCGCGTCCCGCCTGTGACGAGCACTACCTTGTCTACCATGGGTCTCTTGTTTCCTCCTTCCGCGTTGCGCCGGGCCAAGGCAGGCCGGAGCGCGCTCCCCGATGGCCGCGCGACCCGCCCAAAAACCGGTGGTTTTGCCGCATTTTCCGATCAAAAAAAGAGCGAACCGCCCTCGAATTAGCCCTGAGACTCGGGTACATGGGGGCGGCGCTAACTGTTCACGTAGGCGTCGATGCTCTCGCGCAGGGTCTGGAAGATCCACGCGCGCTTCGCGTCATCGGACTCCAGAAGCGTCATCCGAAACCCTTCATGGTCGCATTGGAAGCCCGTAAGGGGCACAACCACGATGCCCGCCGCGCCCATGAGGTAATACACGAAGCGCTTGTCCGGGCGCACGCCCTTGACGAGCCCCTCGATGCGTTCGCGGATACGCGGATCCGCGATGGGCAGGGTCTGCTTGTCCGTCAGAACGCCCTCCTTAAACATCACGGTGAGGTAGAAGGCGCCGCTGGGTTTGTTCACAATGACGCTGTCGCAGCCGGCGAAGGCGTCCACCGCCTCCTGCGCGCGCTCGGCGAACAAGCGCTCCCGCCGGTCCAGATGGTCCCGGTAACGGGGATCGCCCATCACCCGGGGAATGGTCATCTGCGGCAGCGTCGTTGAGGACACCTCAAGCCGTTTCGCGGCGAGCAGGCTGTTGACGTAGGTGGCGAAATTCTGATCCTTGTCCCGGTTCAACACTTCAAGCCAGCCGCAACGGGAGCCCGGCCAAGGGTACTCCTTGCTGATGCCCCGCATGGCCAAGGCGGGCACGTCGCCGATCCATTCGCTCATGTGCATGCGCGGATTGCCGTTGTACACGATATGCACGTAGATCTCGTCGGCGATCATGAACAGGCTGTGCCGCCGCGCGATCTCCGCGATCTCCTCCAGGATCTCCCGGGGATATACGGCGCCGGTGGGGTTGTCCGGCGAAAGCAGCAGAATGCCCGCGATGGAGTCGTTGTATTTGACCTTGTTGCGGATATCCTCGACGTCGGGCATCCACCCGTTGTACGGGTCCAATTGATAGGTGACATGACTGTAGCCGGAGTGGGCGGCCTCGGCGGAAGAATGGGTGCTGTAGGCCGGGGACGGCCCCAGAATGCGCGCCTCCCGGCGCAAAAAGCCGTAAACCTTGGCCACGGCGTCCCCCAGGCCATTGAAGAACATGATGTCGTCGCTCGTAATCTGGACGCCGCCCGGCCGGATGTTCACCTGTTCGGCCAGGAACTCCCGGGTTGCGCGCACGCCCGCCGTGTCGCAGTAGCCCCAGGACGCCGGATCATCGACGATCTCGTGCACCGTCTCCCGGATCCAATCCGGAGGGCGCTCGCCCTTCTCCACCGGATCGCCGATGTTCTCCCAGATGATGGCCTTGCCCATGTCGCGGATCTCCTGAGCCACGGCCACGATCTCGCGGATCTCGTAGCTCAGACTGCCCGCGCCTACATGTACGATGTTCCTTCTCATTACTCCCTCGGGATTGGTGCGCGTGTTGGAGTACGGTGGACCCGGAAACGGCCGCAAGGGGGCCATGACCGCGGTGACGCTGGAAAAATCCGGCCGCCGCTGGAAGGTCCGCGCCGGACGCGGGTGAAGCGGAAGACACGGCGCCGGCCCCGACTGACAAGCAGGGCGCGGAACCCACGGTCCCGGCGGCCGCGCGGTCCAACGCGGCGCCCCCCAAAGACACTAGCGCGGACCGGGCGGGGCGGCCCCCTATAATAGGATTCTCGCGCCGGGATTGCAAAGTCACACCGGCCTTCGCCTTTGCCCGGGGCCATGCATACGGAGGCGGGGGCAGCCTCAATCGCCGGATAAGGATGCTCCGTTGGGCCGGTTGCATTCCCTGTCCTGTTGACAAGGGGAGTGTGACTGTCGTCAACGCCTAGGAAAGCTTGGTGATTGCTCATCAGGTTTCTAAGCTTAATAAGCCGCTGACCGATTGCAAAAATCCCCCTTTGAAGGGGGATTTAGGGGGATGTAGGCCTGGCGTCCTCATGT
>SLHB01000057.1 GCA_007136375.1 Candidatus Hydrogenedentota bacterium | reverse complement strand
GCTCAGGCTCCTGCTGCGCCCGAATTCGCGAATCGCCCACAGCAGGAAGGGAAGCCACACCAGAGCCGCCGCCATGGACGGCCGGGACATCGCCGCGGCGGAGGCGCCGCAGAAGGCGTAGGTGGTGGCGCCCAGCAGGGCCGCGACGTACCCGACGCCGACGGCCCGGGCGAACAACACGAAGCCGAACCCCATGAGGGTCAGGCACAGGAAGGCGTGCACCGCCAAGGCCCGTTCCACGGGCAAAACCAGGAAGACAGCGTGCAAGGGCTGGAACACGCCATGGGCGGCGTTGGCCAAGTAGGGAACGCCGCACCATTGCTCGGCGGTCCACAGGGGCAAGCGGCCGTCGGCGAGGGCGGAGAAGCCATGATGCAACGCCGGGGCGATCCGCTGATAGATGTCGCTGTTCTCATACGCCTCGGGCAGCGAGGCCCGCCGCAACTCCACCAGCCGCCAGAACACGGGCGCCGCGCCAATGAAGAACAGAGCCGCCACGAACAACGGCGTCAGCCCATACCGCTCGCCCGTCCGCCAAGGCCCGCTCATGACGGTCTCCGCCGCCCAGCGCCCATTCCGTTACGCCGCGCCGGCCCTTCCTCTTTTGCGCGGGGCGTCATTCCACTTCACGGAATATGTGGTAGTCGCGCCCGTCGGGGCCCTGCTCGTAGACCCAGACATCAAGACGCCCGTGGTATAGCGCGAAAGGCACGACCACCGTTTCGTAAGGCGGAATGGTCAACAGCCCCGGCTCCACGCTTCGTTCATGGACGCCCGGACCTGGCGCGTCCGCGCCGCCGGGCCCGTCCATCCGCTGAAGCGCCAGATGCCCCATGGAGTACCAGCTCTGGTCCGTCTCCGGGTTGGCGCGGCTCACCACGTTAATGGGGATCTCCCCGTCCCCGCTCACCCTGAGCGGCGCGCCATACAGCCAGCGCCACCCGCCGAGGGCAGGGTCGTCCGCCGGCAACCCGTCGAGCAGGCTCTCCCCGTCCACGGTGAGGGTCACGTCCGCGTTGCGGCGCGCCACGTCGCCCGGCGCGCCCGTGGCGAAGAGGGACGGCAGATACGCGCCCTGCGGCAGGCTCGCCGCGCCGTAGAGCTCGTAGGTCCCGTCGCTGTCCTCGGGGTGATGGATCTGATGCACCAGCCGGTAGGGATAATGGGAAGGCGTCCAATCCTCGAACACCAGGGGCCAAGGCCGCCACCCCTCCTCATTCGGCTGGGCGTCGTACAACGCGGCGAGGTTCACGACGAAGTCGCTCTCCACAGCCTCCACGCGGCATTCCACCGCCTCGGCCGACCGGTTGCTGATGGCGAAGAACTCAATGGAGCGGACGCCGTCCAGTTCCGCCACCATATCATCCACCTGCGCCGGACCCCAGCCCGCCTGCTCGCGGGCCGCCGCCCCATCTTCCCACTCGACCAGCAGGTTGCCCGCCCGCTCTTCCGGAGGCGCCGGGCGCAAGCCCGTGTCGGGACGCATTGTCGTGTATTCCATCGCTTCGCGGCCGGCGTAACGCAGTTCCGCCGTCACGCCCGTGTCCGCGTCCCGCTCCACAACACGGATGGGCTCATCGGCCTGGTTCCGGTCGTACAGGTACACAGTAATGTCCGTGCCGAAGTCTTGCCGGTCCACCTCGGGATATCGGACATCGAACCAGCGCCACACCTCCAGGGGGTTGGCGCCGAGATGGCGCCGCTCAAAGTCGGAGAAGACATACCACACGCGATCGCGCTCTTCAATGAGCGGCTGCACATGCTGGGCGATCACCCCCTCGAACTCCTCGCGATCAGAGAGGGGAATGTTGCCCAAGAACATCACGTGAAAGAAGTCCGGCCGGACGCCGGCGAAATAGCTCGGCATCTCTTGAAAGCCGTACCAATAGAAGGCCGGCCACGTGGAGAGGGAGCCGTGAATCACCACGTCCCCTTCTTCGAAACGCTCCAGCACATACTCGGCCGCCTCGTCGTACGGCCGGGGCGGATGGACGCCAGGGCGGTGCGGGAAATCCTCGTCCGTGTAGACGCCGTTGTAATACTGGTGCAAGGGAAAGGCCGCCATCAAGCCGAGCCACGCCACACCCGCCGCTTGCAAGAGGCGCGGACGCAAATGGTACACGGCCAGCCCGCAAAACATGTGCAAGGGCACGGCGTACACCATGAGCGCGCGGATGAGGAAGATGCTCTGCGTGAAGTGGGATACAACATAGGCGAGCGCGACGGGCAACACGAACCACAACGCGAGAAGCAGTGTGAGCGTCTTGTCCCGCCGGAAGGCCAGCCACGCGCCGATGGCCGACAGCAAGCAGAAGACAACCATGGCCAAGTAGAAGTGGGGCTTAAGGTCCGAGTACCCAAAGGCCAGCGCCTTGATATAGAACAACACGGACATGGGCGTCGGCGCGGGGAGCCACCAATACGTCGTGTCTATCAAGATAGTGCGTGCGGCGTCTAGCGCGATGAGCAACTGGGGCGCGAAAGACAGCGCGCCCAGGAGATTCGCCACGAACCAACCCTTAATCCGGCCTGGATACTGGCGAACCATCAAAAGAAACCAGATGTTCGCCGCCAACAACAAGGGCCCCGAGAAGAACTCGCTGTAGACGGCGATAGCCGCCGTGACCCCATAGGCGGTCCACCACCCCACCGTATTCGCCAAGGTCGCCCGGTACAAACAAAAGACCGCGAGGGGGCCTGTAAGATACAGGAGGATGTAGTCCTTGAGATCCTGCGAATGGAGCACGTGCATGGGCGAAACCGCGACGATGAACGCCGTGATCAGCGCTGGCCCAACGCCGAAGAAATGCCGCGTGATCCAATAGACCACGCCGATGCTGCCGAGTCCGATGAGGACGGTGAGAAACCGGACCGCGAATTCGCTTTCCCCCACCATGGCCCGCCAGCCCGCTACCAGAATGGCGAACAACGGCGGATTGTTCGACACGAACTCCCCTTGGGTCAGCACGGCATGGAGGTGGGAGGACTTGATGAGGACTTGCACCTCGTCCTGCCAGAAGCCCCCATAGCCCAATTGGTACACGCGCAGGATCACGGCCAAGAGAAAGATCAGCGAAAACCACATGACTTCGCGGCGGACCCCAAAGGATTGCGCGGACTGCGCCTCCTCATGAGGGCCGGACGGACCTGAACTCACCGGAAAGGACTCCTGTATTGCGGCTGCTTCGAAACACGCCGGGACCCCGCGGCGCGGCGGCGGCGCGGGCGGAAAACGGCCGGACCGGCGGCTATGCTACCAGCCCCCCCGGGCCACGTCAAAAGCCCACGGCCTCGCTTCTTCCCCCAGACTCCAAGGCGGCGCGCGGGCCTTCAAAGGCAGACGCGGATCCGAACGACCCCGGAGGGGTCATAGAGGGTAGCCGGGGGTTGAGCAAGCGCAGCGCGTGATACCCCTGGATCCCGAACCCCGTCCAACGGACCCCGGCAGGGGTCCCAGATACGACTCCTACCGGAGTCGATACGGGGTTGGGCCACGATCCAGGGGTGTCGCCCTCGTCGCAAGCTCCTCGGGCTCAACCCCTGGCTACCCTCTATCATC
>SLHB01000411.1 GCA_007136375.1 Candidatus Hydrogenedentota bacterium | reverse complement strand
TAGCGCCAGTGACGTTAGCGTCTTGGCGGGGATTGTCGGTGACGCCGTCGCTCCACTTTACGAAGTGGTAGCCAGTGTTGGGTTCCGCGGTGACGGCCTCGCCAGCGCCGCCATGGTCGACGGTCTGGGCGGCGTTGTCGGCGATGGCGCCGTTGGTATCGGCCGCGTAGGTGAGCGCGTACTGGTTGATGGCGAACTCTGCGGTGACGCTGATAGCGCTGGTGACGTTGGCGTCTTGCCGGGGATTGTCGGTGACGCCGTCGCTCCATTGGACAAAATGATAGCCCACGGCCGGCGCGGCGGTCACCTCGGCGCCTGAAGCGCCGTGCTCCACTGTTTGGGCCGCCCCATCGAGAATAGCGCCGTCAGCTCCGGCGCTGTAGTTGAGGTCATACTCGTTTATCCGCCACTGCGCGTGCAGCCTAATGTTGTGGGCGGGCATGGTGAGCGTCGACCCAGGGTGGAATAAAGCGCCCCCACCATTGGCCTGGGTGTTCCAGCCTGTGAAACCGTAGCCTGTCCGCCTCATGTCTCCGGGTCCGGCGATAGTGAATGCCGCGCCCGCCACGTAGGGGGAGTCCGTATCCGCTGGCGCGTTCTGGCCGCCGTTGGCGTCGTACGTTACGGCGTAAACCGCCTGCGTGGTGAAGGACCGCGTGTCGCCGTAGGTCACGCCCACTGCGTTGACGGCGTAGGCCCGGACGTAGTAGGTGGTCCCGGGCGTCAAACCGGTGAGCGCACTGGTGAAGGCGCCGAGGCCTTCTCCGTCTTCCGTGAAATTATCGTCGAGGGTGGGCGGGTTTGAGGTGGACCAGCACACGCCGCGCGTGGTCACCGGTCGAGCGCCGTCGCTTCCGTCGCCGCCAACCGAGCCTCCGGACGCGGCGGTGAAACCCATTATGCTGGTGACTTCCGCCGTGGCGACGTCCACCGGCGCCGTGTAGGCGAGGGTCGTGAACTGGCTCTTGGCCACGGTCGAGTACACCGGCGGGTCCTCGTCGTTGACGGCGACAAAGTACACATCGTACGCCGTATCCGCGTCCAGTCCGGCGATGGCGAAGATGGCCGCCTCGCCGGAATTCACCGGTCCAGACCCGTGGGCCGCTACCGTCACATCCCCATAGTCCGCGCCGTCCTGGATCTGTTCCGCGGTGGGCGCCTCCACGTCACGGGGCACGGCCATCCAGTAGCCTGTCCCGTCGAGGTTCACGGTGGCGGCGTATGCGGCGCCGTGATAGTGGATGTCGCTGACGCTGGCCGCGGCGTCGGCGACGGATTCAAAGATGGCGTCAAGATCGGCCAAGCTGCCCGCCGCGTAGTACCACGTGAACGCATCGCTTTCGCCGGGCGCGAGATCGTTCAGCCGGACGAAGAGGGCGTACGCCCCGTCGCCGGGATGGGTTATCACGCTCGTCCAGGGGTTTGTGTGGAATACGTTTGGCCACCAACCGTAGTTCGACAGCAACGTATTCGCCTTCTCATGGGTGGTGTAGAACAGCGCGCCTTCCTCCTGCGAGGTTATCTGAACGGCCCGGGCGCGGTCGGATGCGTTTTCGATAGGGAGGAACGCGCCGTTGACAAGATTTCCTTTTTCCTCCAGGGGCGTATCCGATCCGCCGAGGTAGTCGTCCTGTGTGCCGATCCAGTAGCGGACGTTTTCCATGTCCGCGCCGCTCGTGTTCGTGAGCTGCAACGTGATAGTAATGAAGGATTCGCTGGGCGCCAGTTCGTAGGTATGCGTCACCTCCAGGGTCTGTCCGTCGAGGGTCAGTGTTCCCGTGGAGACAACGACGCCATAGCCGCCCGCGCCGTCATCGATTGACGTGAAGCCCGCGTAGTCGACGACGTGATCCTGGAGCACCGGGTTGTCCACGATGGCGCCGTTCAAGTTCCATTCGTCCGCTCCGTCCCCGCCTATGGCGAAGGCGTTGTCCAGAGGATGGAACGCATATGTCATTTGGCGCCAGGCCGCCGCCTCAGTAGAGTAGTAAAAGGGTTGCTGGAGGTTCCCCGTGGCGTTGACGGAGTCTTCCGCCCCGTTTCCGAAGCGCAGGTGTCCGTTGTTAAGTATGTGGAGATCCGAGGGAATGGCGGCGGCGCCGATTGAGAATAAGAGCAGGGCGGCGAGCGCGGCGGCGCCGCACGCTAACTTGAAGTAATACTGAGGCAATCGGGGCGAGTTGGTGGTCATAGCGGAGTACTCCCATGCATAGCGGCGCTCACAAGGACGAAGGGCGGCGGTGGCCTTACGAAGATGGGGGATGCACGACGGCGTTCCACTGGGCCGCACGACGTCCTCCCCCGTGGACCTAGTGGAACTGGTGTCTTCGTAGCTGTTTCTTTCTTCGGCGCCCAGGGCTGAATGCTTGAGCGGCGCGCGGCCGGGCCGATCAGAGGGCCTGGACGCGCTCCTCGATGGCGGCGGCGATGCGGCGCCAGCCCTTGGCGTCGTTCGTCTCGTCTTGGAACGACAGGGGCTCGCCAATGCGCAGCTTGACCTTACGCGGCCGGGGGATGAACCGGCCCGGCGGGAAGGATTCGAAGGTGCCCGTCAACCGGCAGGGCACCACTGGGATGGCGCTGCCGGCGGCGAGCATGCCCACGCCCGCCTTGAAGGGGGCCATGCGGCCGTCCCGGGAGCGGGTGCCCTCGGGGAACACGATGTAGACGCACTGGTCCTCTTCCAGGCGCCGGCGCAGGTCAATCGGGCCCTTGGAGGAAGCCTGCTTCCTCCACACGGGAAAAGCGTTGAGGCATGTCGCGGCGAAGGCGGCCACGGCGGATTTCTCGAAGAAGGTGTCGCCAGCCGCCAAGGGAAAGACGGAGTCGCGCCAGCGCAGGGGCATGCTGGCGGCGAGAACGAGGGCGTCAAGGTGGCTGGAGTGGTTGGCCGCGAGCACGAAGGGCGGCGCCGCTGGAAGGCGTTCCCAGCCCGTGACTTCGAGGCGGTGGACCGTCTTGAGCAACGTGCGCACCGTTCCCCACCAGACGAAGCGGATCAGGCTCTCGGCCAAGCCCGTCTCCCGTTGTACGCTTCGCCAACGCCGGAAGAATTGATGGTCGAGGTCCCGCGCTGGCTTGAGCCGCCAATCTTCCATCCCTAGAGCCCTCCAGTGATAATCCGCTCGGGCTGCGCGCGCCACATGGGTCCGAGCACCAAGGAAAGGTAGTGGAACACCGCGGGCGGGATCAGGACCAAGCTGTCGAAGCGGTCGAGCAAGCCGCCATAGCCGGGGAGAATGGCGCCCGTGCCGGGAACGCCGACGTCTGTTTTGATGGCGGCGACGACGAACACGCCGAGCTGGGACAAGGCCGCCACGAGGAAGCCCAGGAACAAGAGATGCCCGGGATGGCCCATGGGCGTGTCTACAAAGATGAACCACCCCATGGCCGCCACCGCCAGCGTCGTGATCACGAGGGCGGCCACGGCGCCGGACACGGTCCAACCGGGGCGGGTCTTGGGCAGCAGGCACGGCCCCTTCAACAACCGGCCCCCCGCGGCTCCCGCGACATCGCTCAACACGGGGGCGAGGACCAGCATGCACAGGATGGGCCGGTAGTCGGCGTCGTTCG
>SLHB01000088.1 GCA_007136375.1 Candidatus Hydrogenedentota bacterium | reverse complement strand
TGCAGGATCTCGCCCTGCGCCAGTTCCAGCGCGGGGCCATGGCGATGACGCACACGGAGAGCCAGCTTCAGTTTGTCAACGGCCAGGCGGCCATGGTCTTCTGCGGGCTGTGGCTGGAGAACGAGATGCGCGAGGCCATCCCTCCGGGCTTCGAGCTTCGCGCCTTCAACGTCCCGAAGGTGGAGGGAGGCAAGGGGAACCCGGCGTTGTTCAACGGGCACGGCATGGAGTACATCTTCGTGCCCCGGGAGGCGCGGCACAGGGAAGAGGCCCTCGACTTCGCCCGCTACATGATCTCGCCGAAGAACGCGCCGAGCATGGCCGAGGAGATCAGCGTTATCTCGCCCCTGGAGGGAGCGACGCCGCGCGAGTCCGTCTCCCCCGCGCTGGAGTCCGTGCTGGACATGATGGAGGAGGCGCCGGGCATCTTCTTCGACCGCCTCACCTTCCTTCTGGTGGAATGGGACGCCCAGGTCATGCGCCCCGACCTGGGCAGCCTGATGCGGGGCAGCATCACGCCGGAGGAATTCTGCCGCCGCTTGGACGCGGGCATCGAGACGGCGAAGGCCGATCCCAATGTCATCGTGCCGCCCTTCCGCGCCTTCGATCCCGAAGCCCACGGTGAGCCCTGGTGAACGGCGGGCGGGCGCAGCGCAAGTTCATGGCCGTCTTTCTGGCGCCGGCCCTCGTCCTGTTCACCGTCTTTGTCGCCATTCCCAGCGCCCGCGCGCTCCTCTACAGCCTCCAGTGGTGGGATGGCCTAAGCGACCCTCACTGGGTGGGTCTGGAAAACTTCGCCCGTGTCTTGACGGACGCCGACATGTTTCTCCGCGCCCTCGTGAACAACCTCATTCTCTTGGGTTTCGGCGGAACGGGCATCATGGTGCTCGCCCTGTTCTTCGCGTCCCTCCTGCACCGGCGCATCCGGGGCGCGGGCCTCTTCCGCGTCACCTTCTTCTTCCCCAACGTGTTGTCCGCCGTGGCCATCGCCCTTCTGTGGGTGCTCATTTACAGCACGACGGACTTCGGCGTCCTCAACTCGATATTGCAGCAGTTCCGCCTTGGCGATTCGCAAGCGGCCACCCAGGAGTTGCGGGACGCGCCCGGCCTGAGCCGGCAACTCGCCGAGGCGCCGCCAGACACGCTGGAGGCGCGGCTTTACGCCGCCCTGGACCCCACGGCCCGGGAGGCCGTGGCCGAGGCGGCGGCGTCGGGCACGGCTGACGACCGGTCACGCTGGACGATCACCGGGGCGTTGAACGGCTTCATCACGGATCGAAACCTTCTGGACGATTATGACTGGGCCTCGGCGGCGCCGGGCAGGCGGGCGGAGCGCGCCCTAGGCCGGCACATCCGCCGTCTAGCGGACGAGCCCATCGTGTGGGACGCTCACGAGCTGAGCGACGAGGCCCGGGACTTGCTGGCCGGCGAAGGCGGCTCGGGCCGGGCCCCGGGCTTCGCCGCCATCCCGCCGGAGCTGCGGGCGGAGCTTGTCCCGGCCGCCCTCGCGCAAGCCACCAACGAAGAGGTGTTCCGGCTCAACCGCCACGTCTTGGAGGACACGTTCTCCGGCGCCATTGAATCGCCCCGGCGCATCGTGGAGACGCTGTTCGCATGGGTGGGCGTGGATTGGCTGCGGACCGACATGCCGTTCCCCTTCACGGAATCCGAGGTCCTCATCTACTTCGTCGTGCCGCTCATGATCTGGATGTGGACGGGCTTCTACATGGTGCTGTTCTTGGCGGCCATGGAAAACATTCCCGAGAGCTATTACGAGGTCGCGCAGCTCGAAGGCGCCTCGGGCTTCGCCCAGTTCCGGCACGTGACGTTCCCGCTCATCCGCGAGGTCTTCGTGGTGGGCCTCGTCTTTCTGATCATCAATGTGCTCAAGTTCTTCGACATCATTTGGGTGATGGAGAACCAGCGTCCGACCCGGGACTCCCACGTCCTCGCCACGCTCCTCTATCAAAAGGTGTTTACGGAATACAACGTGGGATACGGGTCGGCCGTGGCGGTCTTGCTGTTCATCCTCGTGTTTCTCGCCACGCTGGCGGCCTTGCGTCTGTCGCGAAGGGAGGCGTTAGAGTACTGATGGCCGGAACCCTGCGAAAGACGCTCATCTACGCCGCGCTCCTGACGTGGCTCGCCCTGGTGGTGCTCCCGTTGGTGTGGGTCGTGTTCAATTCGCTCCGGAGTTCTCAGGAGATCTTCCAGAATCCCTTCGGAATTCCCTGGCTTTTCGGGGGATTCCCCTACGAAGGCGTGGAAGGCGCGCCGGATCCCGCCGAGGCGGCGGTCCGCAACTATGAAACAGCTTGGGTCTCATCCCAGTTCAGCCGCTTCTTCGTGAACAGCATCATCGTCACCGGCGCGTCGCTGGCGGGCATTCTCGCTTTCGCGGCCATGGCGTCGTACATCCTCGCGCGCTTTCCGTTCCGGGGCAGCCGGCTGCTGTTCCTTTACTTCATCAGCGGCATGATGATTCCCGCTCAGCTGGTGTTGGTCCCCCTGTTCTTCCAGTTCACGTACATGTCTGATTGGGGCAGCGCGGCGCTGCGGCCCCTCGGATACGAGTTGCAACTCCACGACACGTTGACCGGCCTCGTCATCATCTACATCGCCCTCAGCCTGCCCTTCACCATCCTTGTGCTCACGGGATTCTTCCGCTCCCTGCCGGGAACCCTCCGCGAAGCGGGCATCATGGATGGGTGCGGCGAGTACCGCGTGTTCTGGCACATCATGCTGCCCCTCGCGAAGCCGGGGATCATCACCGCCGCCATCTTCAATTTCCTCGGCATCTGGAACGAGTATCTGTTCGCCCTCGTGTTCATCAACACGGAAAGCAAAAGCACCCTCCCTCTGGGTTTGGCCAGCGTGAGCATGCAGGCCCAATACCGGAGCGATTTCGGGCTCATGTTCGCCGGACTCGTCATCGTGCTCGCGCCGACGCTGGTTGTGTACATGCTTCTGCAACGGCGGCTGACCAAGGGCATTACGGTGGGCGCGCTGAAGGGATAGGCCCCGTCAAGGGCCGGGGGGCGTTTCACGTAAGGAGCACGCGCCATGAGATTGTCCTGTTGTTGCGCCGCCGTCCTCCTCGCCGCCGCCAGTTGGGCCGCCGCCGATCCCGTGTTGGTGGAGGACCGGGCCGCGCTGGCCGCCGCGTTGAATGAAGCTGGGCCTGGCGCGGTCATCGAGATCGCCCCCGGCGAATACGCCGGCGGCCTGCACGCCAGCGGCGTCGCGGGTGAAGCGGACGCCCCCGTGATCATCAAGGCCGCCGATCCCATGGATCCGCCCGTGTTTCGCGGAGGCGGCAACGGCATTCAGCTTTCCAACATCACCCATGTCGAACTGCGCGGGCTCGTGTTCACGGGCGCGTCGGGCAACGGCGTTAACATCGACGACGGCGGCGGCTTCGACACGCCCAGCCGCCACGTGACCCTCCGCGGCCTCGTGATCCGGGACGTGGGCCCCGAGGGCAACCGGGACGGGATCAAGCTGTCTGGCGTCCAAGAGTTCCATGTGGTGGATTGCGTCATCGAGTACTGGGGCGACCAAGGCCAGGGCGTGGACATGGT
>SLHB01000012.1 GCA_007136375.1 Candidatus Hydrogenedentota bacterium | reverse complement strand
CTGGATAACTACCACGCGATGGTGGCGGCGCTGAAGGATGCGGGCATCTACGTTTATATCAACCACCTGTTCTGGCATACCCACACGACGGTAACCCTGCCCACGGCGGTATTCCCGGGGTTCGAGGAGGGCGGGACGGCCCTCGCGTTGCTGTTCTTCAGCGAGGACTTCCAGGATTACTACCTAGAGTTCATGGAAGAGCTGATGACGACGCCCAATCCCTATACGGGCCTTCCGATGGCGGAGGACCCGGCCGTGGCGTTTCTAGAGATACAGAACGAGAGCAACCTGCTGTTCCATACGTTCAACCCCAATAATTTCGTGGAGACGGAACGCGAGTTGGTCGAGCGTCGTTTCGGCGATTGGCTGGCCGCGAGGTACGGGTCGCTGGAAGCGGCGCGTGATGCGTGGGGCGATGAATCCCACACGGACATCCGCACGCCCGACGATTTTGAAGCGGGGCGCGTCGGGCTGTATGGCGCCGGCCATCTGACTGGCGCGGACTGGGCGCGCGGCCAGCGCAACGACCCGCGCGCGAGCGATCAGCTTCGGTTCATGGTCGAGGCGCAGAAAGGCCTCTATGAGCGGATGGGCCATGTTCTGCGCGAGGACATCGGCGTGAACCAGGTGATCGCTCCGAGCAACTGGACGACGGCCGACGAGCGAATCCTTGGCGCGCTCGAGCACTACACCTATACCGGCGCCGACCTCATCGCCCACAACAGCTACTTCAGCACCCCCCACGAACACAACCCGCAATTCTACCGGGTCGATGTTGGCGATCAGTACCGTGATAGAAGCGCGCTGACCATGCCGGGAGGCGCCGGTTCGCTCCAACGTCAGACGTACGCGGGGTATCCCTACATGATCACGGAGAACAACTGGAACCGTCCCAACCGTTTTCGCGCGGAATTTCTCGTGCTTGTATCGGCCTACGCCTCGCTGGCCGATATAGACGGCTGGCTTTTCTTCGCACACAACACGGACCCCTGGGACAGCGCGATGAGGGTCTGGGGCATCAACGACACCACTGTGCTGGGCCAATTCCCCGCCACGGCGCTCTTGTATCGGCGCGGCGACGTGCGGACGGGCGAGACCGTAGTACACGAGGCGCTTGAGCTTGAAGATCTCTACGCGTTCGAGGGCCAGGCCGTTCAAGCTGATGATGGCGTCGAGGACCCGCTTTACGACGATCTTCTGAGGGATGTTGAAGAAGGCGAGCGCGCCCCGTCTCAACTCGATCCGCTGGCGTTTTATGTAGGCCGGGTGACGCGCGCCGTGGGAATGGAGGACGATGAGAACATACTGGCCGACCTGCGTCCTTACATCGACCGCGAGAATGAAACGGTGCGCAGCATGACGGACGAACTGCGCTGGGATTACGGCGTGGGCCTCATGACCATCAACACGCCACGGGCCCAGGGCGCCACGGGCTTCCTAGCGGAAGCAGGCCGGATCGAGCTGGACGACATCGTTATAGAAAGCGGCAACGAATACGGCGCTATCCTAGCCATATCGCTGGACGGGGAACCGCTTTCGGAGTCCGGGAGCATACTCATTCAGGCGGCCACCGAGGACAGGCCGTACGGCTACCGCACGGAGCAAGACGGGGACGGCGCCCATACAGTCCGTGAGCTTGGCGGCTATCCACTGAACGTCCGGCTCATCGATGCATCGGTGACGCTGACGCGCGCCGGCCTTAGCCAAGCCACGGTGCTGGACGGCAACGGCTACGTGACCGAGCGCGAGGCGGATGCCGAGGGCGGCGAGGCGTTCCGGATCCGGGTTCCCCAGGATGAACTGTACACCTTGGTGCAGTAGGGCAAGGCGGGCTTATCAAGGGAAGCTTTACCGGTCAATCGCTGAATAAGGACATGCCGTTGAGCCGTTTAACATCCCCCGGCCCTTCGAAAAGGGGGATGTTAAACGGCGTCAACGGCTAGGAGGCCTAGTGATCGCTCATCAACTTGGTGAACGTGACACGCGATCAGCCGACGCGCGAAAGTCCCCCTTGCAAGGGGGATTTAGGGGGATGTAGGCCCAACATCCTCGGCGTAACCCGGCGATCGGGGGCTCCCGGCCAACAGCGTTGAGACAGCTCCCTGCCGGAAATTAGTGTAGAGGGGGATGAAGATACAGCGGGAAGGAGACGAGATAGGTCGCTTGGGCGTGACGCGGAAAGCAAAGGGGGTGGAGCCTGGCGCGGGCCAGGCGGCGCCGCGGCTTCCAACGCCGTGATGGTTTCCTTGCCGCAATCAGCTCTTGAATTCGGACGGCGGCCGCGGCTCAACGGAGCACCCGTTCCGCCTGAACGGCGTTCCCGTGGACATCGCCGGCGACGGCGCGCACGACACCATCTACCAGGTCCGTGAGATTGACCCGGAAATCCTGGTGCAGGGCGATAACGAACTTCTCATCCTGACCGAAACCGAGCACCACGGGATCGTGGCGTGCCCCCCGTAAACTGGTCCGGGTATTATGAGAGTCCCCAGAGGCCTGTGATGGGCAAAGGAGACTCTTCGGATGGCAAGACGCAAGCGGCATAGTCCGGCGCAGATTGTGGCAAAGTTGCAGGATGCGGACCGGCGTTTGAACGCCGGGCAGAACATCGCGCAGGTTTGCCAGGCGCTTGAGGTGAGCGAGGCGACGTACCACCGTTGGCGCAACCAGTATGGCGGGATGAAGGCGGAGGAGGCCAAGCGGCTCAAGGAGTTGGAGCAGGAGAACGCGCGGCTCAAGAAGCTGTTGGCGGAGGCGGAGCTGGACAAGGCGATGCTGAAGGAGTTGGCCTCGGGAAACTTCTGAGCCCGGCGCGCCGCCGGAAGGCGGCGTCGCGGTTGCAAGAGGCGTATTCGGTATCCGAACGCCGGGATTGAGCGTCAGGGAATCGATATCGGAGAACAGGGAGTCGAGGAAGTAGGCGCCCACGCCTTCGGCCTGTTCTTCATAGAAAGAAATCGTGTCCGTTAAGCAGGTCTTGGATTGTCGAAGGAAATACGTGGAGTTTCACGGGCGCGCTTGGCGTATCTTGGCCTTAGCGGCCTCCCAATCCTCGGGCGTTTCCTTGCGTTGCGCGTCGAGTTCCCGGCTGTCGCCTTGATCCAGAGCGCTGATTCCCTTGCCAACCTCCCGCCGAAGCTGTTCCAAGCGCAGCTCTTGCAGTTGCTCTTTCTCGTGAAGCAAGCGGAGGCCTTCGCGCACGACTTCGCTGGCGGACAGGTACCGGCCGCTCAGTTGCTCGAACGCCACGAGACCTGGCAATGCGAGCCCGCCCGCGATCTTTGCATGGAGCGTTTACCCGACGAAGAGCCTTCAAGCCAACCGCCTTCAACACAAGCAAGCAAACGCCGGCAAGAATGATGTACTAGCACAGCGCAGATCCTCCTCCGGAGGAGGGGCTGAAAAACAACCAACAAAAGCAAAACGAAACAGCAAACCGCGAGGACGCCAAAACACTCTTACAGAAACTTCTTGACACAGGCGCCGCCACCGCGCCGAGGACGTTCGTATCCGGCGATTGAGAGGTGTTGTCGGCCATGGGCAGGGTGTAGTAGATTTCGTTATACCTCTCCTTCCCACTTAGGGCG
>SLHB01000389.1 GCA_007136375.1 Candidatus Hydrogenedentota bacterium | reverse complement strand
CGGGCGCCCCTTCACCCGGATCGAACACGAGCGCTTCCTTCCCATCCTCAACGACATAACAATTGGTGGCGAAAGGCGTCAGCGTAAAGGTGTGAACGCGCAAGGCCAAGACAGGACCTCCCTTCGGGGTTTATAAGACTTTGACGCAGACACTTCTCGCCGCGCGCGGGCGCCGTTTCACGCGAGCCCCAGCCGGGCTTCCACGTCTTCATAGCTCGGCGACTCGGCGTAGATGCGCTCGAAATCGCCGCGGGCGCGGCCTTCGTGGCCCATTTCCGTATACGTCAACGCCCGCTCGTACCGGATGGCGAGGAGCAAGTCTTGAGGCCGCCCGCTCCGGCGGCGCAAGAGCGGCGTCAGCGTGTCCCGGGCGGCTTCGTGCAATCCAAGACCGCGCAGGGCCCGCGCCCGGTGCAACAGCAACGCGCCGTGGACCTCACTCTCGTTCTTCACCCCTTGGGCCAATTCGACGACGCGCTTGCAAGCGTCGCGCCCGTCGGGATCACGATCGAGAATGAATTCGGCCAAGAATAACTTGATCATGACGTCTTCGGGGTCCATGTGACGGAGCCGCTGGAGACAATCCACCGCCTTCTCCGGGGCGCCCCCATGTTGGAACGCTTCCGTCATGGCCAGGAGCAGCCCGCGCTCGTCCGGCCCGATAACGGCGTGAACCCCGTCGGTCACCTGCAAGTCCACCGCGAGCGACACGCCGTAGCGGCCGAAGTATTGCCCCAGTTGACGGCGACCTCCATGGGTCCGCTCCAACAGCCCCGCCGCCCGCTCCCATTCGCCCCGGCGCAATGCGATCAACCCCGCCACGAAACTGGCGTCCGGGACGCCGCGGGCGTCTTCGAACATGGCCCGGGCCTTGTCTTCCCGGCCCGCGACAAGCTCCCGCATCGCGTCCACCCAGGCCTTTTCCCCGGCCGGGGCGAAGAGACGCTGGAAGAAACCGAGGGTCAGCCGGTCCTTGGGCGGCGGCGCCGGCGCCTGCCGTTCCTTCGGGCCACGCCGCTGGACGCGCCCGCCGGTGATCCGGCTGTGCTTGGTGTAGTATAGGCCGGTTCCCGGCAACCCCACCGTCTGCCGCGCGCCGCTGGTCCCCAAGGTCACCTTGGCCCCGCGGGGCCCGAAACTCAGCGAGCCGCCCGACTTGCTCAGATTCAAAGATACGCCGGGCGCCAATTTGAACCGCCGAAAGAAACGGAACGCCACACGTCCTCCTTACACCGTACGACCACGACGCAAGCCTGATCCGGGATTGGCTCCCGGGGGCTCCCCGGTTCTATGATACGCCTGCCCACAACCCGGGGCAACCCTTCGGAGACGCCTCGCGGCGCTGGATCGGGCCGGAAACGGCTCGCGCCGCACCCAAACCGTCTCCAAACCTGGCCTTCCCACCATCTCGTAGGAAATTTTCTGGATGAACAACGAAACGGTAGGACGCGGTCCGCCGAACCGTGGGAGAGTCCCGGCCGAATCCGGCTGGGATCGCCCGAGTCTCAATCCCGTAAACCCCGGTACCGCAACACGTTACGCCATGTCTCAGCCAAGACGCCGGAACTTGTGAACAAGTTTGGCATGAAGCTTGCTCCCTAGGGAGGCGTAGCGGCGGTTTCATCCCCGGCGGCGTTTCCGAAAAGTCGCTTGAGGCGCATCAGGGCCTTCGTTATACTCGCAGGCCACGCCATGGAAAACAACCGGAGAGGTGAACACCGTGAAGAAAGTCGAGGCCGTCATCAAGCCATTCAAACTCGAGGAAGTCAAGGAAGCCCTGGCCGATGTCGGCATTCAAGGGCTGACCGTATCCGAGGTAAAGGGGTTTGGCCGGCAGAAGGGACATAAGGAGCTTTACCGGGGCGCGGAATACATCGTGGAGTTCCTTCCCAAGGTGAAATTGGAGATCGTTGTCGGCGACGACAACCTGGAAGCGGTGGTAAAGGCCATTGTAAAAGCCGCGTCCACAGGCCGGATCGGCGATGGCAAGATCTTCGTATCGCCCATCGAAGACGCGGTGCGGATACGCACCGGCGAATCCGGCGACGTGGCCATAAGCTAGCAACGGCGCCGCCCATCAAACAAGAAGGGAGATTGAAGCACATGCGAAGCGAATTCAGCCCGAAGGACGTGCTGGAGCTAGCCCGGGAACACGATGTGAAATTCGTGGACCTGCGCTTCATGGACTTTCCGGGTCTCATGCAACACTTCACGATTCCCGTGACCGAACTCTCCGAAGACCTGTTCGAAGACGGGCTCGGTTTTGACGGCTCTAGCATCCGCGGATGGCGATCCATCCATGAAAGCGACATGCTCGTGGTGCCGGATCCCAAGACAGCGACCCTGGATCCCTTCATGGAGATCTCGACGCTGATCCTCTACTGCAACATCCTGGATCCCATCACGAAAGAGCGGTATTCGAAGTGCCCCCGCTGCGTCTCGGAGAAGGCGGAGAACTACCTGAACTCCACCGGCATCGCCGACACGGCCTACTTTGGGCCCGAGGCGGAATTCTTCATCTTTGACGACGTCCGGTACGAGACCACGGCGAACAGCAGCTTCTATTGCGTCGACAGCAACGAAGGCATCTGGAACTCGGGCCGGGAGGAATACCCCAACCTGGGCTACAAGCTTCGCCACAAACAGGGCTATTTCCCTGTGCCGCCCAACGACAGCATGGCCAATCTCCGCAATGAGATGGTGCAGGTCATGATGGACTGCGGGTTGACCGTGGAATGTCATCACCACGAAGTGGCGACGGGCGGCCAGGCTGAGATCGACCTGCGCTTCGACAGCATGACGAACATCGCCGACCAGCTTATGTTTTACAAGTACATCTGCAAGAACGTGGCGCACCGCCATGGCAAGTCCGTCACGTTCATGCCCAAGCCGCTCTTCCAAGACAACGGCTCCGGCATGCACGTTCACATGAGCCTGTGGCGCGACGGCAAGCCTCTCTTCGCCGGCGACAAGTATGCCGGGCTCAGCGACGAAGCCCTATGGTACATGGGCGGCATTCTCAAGCACGCCAACGCCCTCGTGGCGCTCACGAATCCGACAATGAATTCGTACAAGCGCCTGGTGCCCGGCTATGAGGCGCCCGTGAACTTGGCTTATTCCATGCGGAACCGCAGCGCTTGCCTGCGCATCCCCATGTATTCGCCGAGCCCGAAGTCGAAGCGCATCGAGTTCCGCGCGCCGGATCCCTCCTGCAACCCCTACTTCGCCTTCCCCGCCTTGCTCATGGCTGGCATCGACGGCATCCAGAACAAGATCGACCCGGGCGAAGCCCTGGACAAGGATCTCTACGACCTGCCGCCGGAAGAGAAGGCGAAGGTGCCTCAGGTTCCCGGCAGCTTGAAGGACGCCCTGGACGCCCTAGAGGCGGATCACGAATTCCTGTTGAAGGGCGACGTCTTCACCGAGGATGTTATCGCCACCTGGCTCGAGTACAAGCGGATCAACGAGGTGGAAGCCACGAACCTGCGGCCCCACCCCTACGAGTTCCATCTGTACTACGACATCTAAGCCCACCCTCACCCGGTCAGATCCATCCATGATCGGCTTCCGCGCCGGCGTCCTCTCCCTCGGGACGCCG
>SLHB01000270.1 GCA_007136375.1 Candidatus Hydrogenedentota bacterium | reverse complement strand
TCGCGGCCCAGCGTTTCGGCCATGCGAAGTCCGTAGGGCGTGGCGCGGCGCGTGCCCACGATGGCCACGGAGCGTTCATCGGCTTCGGTGAGCGCGCCGCGGACAAAGAGGACAAGGGGCGGGTCATGGATTTCCGCGAGCCGCAGTGGATACTCCGGATCGTCCAGCGTTACAATGTGGGCGTCCCACTTGGCGAGAAGCTGCTCTTGGCGGTCCACGTCCGTCGCGTCCCGGTACTGGACTATCCGGCCCGCCAGACGCCCGCCCACAAGTTCCGCCAAGGCCTTTTCGGGGGCTCTCAACACGGCTTCCGGCGTGTGGAACCGCGCCAACAGACGGATAAAGTGAGCCGTTCCAATGCCTGGAACCAGCGCCAAGTTCAACCAATGACGATGTGTCTCTTGTAACGCCATGCGTAAACTATAACACGGGCTCCGCCGCTTGTCATCCTTGCGCCATGCTCTGATCCATGGTGGATTCCGGAGGTTCACACGCCTTGTTGGCCGGGGCTCGGACGGGCGGCGACAGCGGTCTTGAAACGCCTGTCCGCGCCGTTCGTTGTTCATTGACCCTTTATGTTTAGCGTGCTATGGTAAAGCCACACGAAGCTGGAGGGAGGCTGCCCGCCGGACCCGCCCGCGTCTTGCACGGGGAGAGCGTTCCGCATGCCGCCTGCCTATCTGAGTAGAGGTTGGGGAGGAGCCGCCAGGCAGGGGCGCGCCGCGTTTCTTGCGCGCCTATCCCGAGGTTCGCGCGGGACGTTTGGGCACTGGAGAAAGCGGAAGCATGATAGAGACGAGTTACGTTGAACGCATTGCGCTCGAAGCCGCTGTCCGGCCCGAACAAGCCGAAGCCGCTGTAAAACTGTTCGATGGCGACGCCACCATTCCTTTCATCGCCCGGTACCGCAAGGACGTCACGGGCAACCTGGACGAGACCAAGCTCGAAAAGATTCTGGAGCGCCGCAACTACTACATCGAGCTGATCCAGCGGAAGGTCTTTATCCTCGAAACCGTCGCCAAGCAAGAGAAGCTCACCGAGGAGCTTCGGCAACAGATAGAGGCGTGCAACGACCGGACGGCCCTTGAGGACCTCTACCTCCCCTATAAGAAGACCAAGCGCACCAAGGCCACGGTCGCCCGCGAAAAAGGTTTGGAGCCCCTCGCCAGCATCCTGTGGGCGCAGGATGAGGCCGAGGGCCCGGCCGAGGCGCGGGCCGAGGTCTTCGTCGAAGCGGAGAAAGGCGTCAACTCCGTGGAGGAAGCGCTGGAAGGCGCGCGCTTCATAGTGGCCGAGCAGGTGTCCACGGACAAGGACGTCCGCGCCGCCTTACGGGATCGCATGGCGGCGGAGGGATACGTCGCCGCCCATGCGACGAAGAACACCGAGGGCAAGAAGACGAAGTTCGAGATGTACTACGACTTCCGCGAGCCCGCCGGAAAAATCCCCTCGCACCGGTACTTGGCCATTCAGCGTGGCGTCAAGGACGGCGCTCTGCGCATGGAATTGGAACTCGACGACGAAGCGGCGGCCGCGTCGATTGTCGAGCGATTCCTGACCGCTCCAGACACCTCCTACGCCCCTCATATACGCGCTGCGATCGAAGACGCCTATAAACGCTTGCTGCGGCCCTCGCTGGAAAAGGAAGTGACCAACAGCATCCGGGAGCGGGCGGACGAAGAGGCGATACGTGTTTTCCGGGAGAACGCGCAGAACCTGTTGCTCGCGGCGCCCGCCGGCCAGATCCCGGTCATCGGCGTCGATCCCGGTTTGCGCACGGGGTGTAAGCTGGCCGTTGTGGACGCAACCGGGACTTACCGGGAAAGCGCCACGATCTACCCCGCCGGGGGCGAGGCGGAAGCCGCCAAGGCCGAGGAAGTCCTGCTTGACCTTATTCAACGGCACGAGACCATCGCAGTGGCCATTGGCAACGGCACCGGCGCCCGGGAAGCGGCCAGCTTCATTCGCCCGCTCCTGCCGAAGACGGGCAGGGATAACCTGTTTTGCGTGTTGGTGAGCGAAGCGGGCGCGTCTGTCTATTCCGCGTCGAAGTTGGCCCGGGAGGAATTTCCGGACCTGGACGTAACCATCCGCGGCGCCATCAGCATCGCCCGGCGGTTGCAGGATCCTCTCGCGGAACTGGTGAAGATCGATCCCCGCCACATCGGAGTGGGCCAGTACCAGCATGACGTGAATCAAAAGCAGCTCAAGCAAGGCCTTCACCGGACCGTGGTGTCTTGCGTGAATCACGTGGGCGTAAACCTGAACACCGCCTCCGCTCAGTTGCTTTCGTATGTCAGCGGGATTCAGGCCGGCGTAGCCAAGCACATCGTTGCGCGCCGGGAAGAGCAGGGCGCTTTCACGGACCGGCAAGAGCTGCTCTCCGTTGAAGGCGTCGGCCCCAAGACCTTCGAGCAATGCGCCGGATTCCTCCGCATCACCGGCGGTCTAAATCCGCTGGACGCCACGGGGATCCATCCCGAGGCCTACGCCGTGTGCGGGCAGATTGCGGAAGCCTGCAACGTCGCCCTCCCCGAGCTGATCGGCAATAGGGCGGCCATTGAAGGACTCGATGTGACCCCCTTCGCGCTGGGCGCGATTGGCCGGTTTACGCTTCAGGATATCTGCAACGAATTGCTGAAGCCGGGCCGCGATCCCCGTAAGGAATTCCGCGCGCCCCAGTTCCGGGAGGGCGTGGAGACGGTCAACGACCTGGAAGCGGGAATGGACCTGGAAGGCGTCGTCACGAATGTGACCGACTTTGGCGCTTTCGTGGACATCGGCGTGCACCAGGACGGGCTGGTCCACTTGTCTGAGCTCGCGAACCGCTACATCCGCGATCCCCACAGCGTCGTCAAGGTAGGACAGATCGTCAAGGTCCGCGTCATCAAAGTGGACAAGGACATGCCGCGCATCTCCCTCTCCATAAAGGCCCTGCAACCCGCGCCAGACGCCACGAAACGCCGCCGCCGCCACCAGTCCGATGGCGCGGAGAAGGCGCCCTCCGGAGCCGGAGCGCCCGCTGGAGAGAGGCAAGGTTCAACCGGGCGGCAACACGCCGGCGGCAATCACCACGACGGCGCCGCGCGCCGATCCGCCGGGGGCAAAGGGCAAAAGCGCGACGACAAACGCAAGAAGCCTCAACCGGCGCGTCAGAAAAGCCAAGGGCATCAGGAAGAGGGCAAACTCAACACCCTTCTGGCCGACCAGCTCGAAGCCTTGAAAGACAAGCTCGACTCCTGAGATCGTATAAAGATGAAGCGGCCGCTTGGGAGCGGGCGCTTACCGCGGCCCGGGGGCGTCCTCCTCGTCTCCGTCTTCGTTCCTTGCTTCTTCTTGCCGTTCCCGTAACACTTGACGGGCGCGATCCGCGTCTTCCTCCACCACCATCACCCGGACTTCTCCCAAGCCGTCCACGGTGAGCGGCAACACCGTGTGGGGGACTTCCGAGTTCATGCGGGATTCGATGCCCTGGGATTCTAGGTAGGCCATTACGATGGCGGCCTCGCCGTCGCTCCAGCACACATGAACCGTCACCATGGGCCGTCCCGCCCCGTCATACAACATATCGGCTGCTTCAGCCCTTTCCGGGGACGCGGGTCC
>SLHB01000177.1 GCA_007136375.1 Candidatus Hydrogenedentota bacterium | reverse complement strand
TGGCGGAAGAGCTTGACACGCGCGGGCCGGTGGAGGTTTGACCATGGCGTGCGCCGATTTTGACATCAACGCGCCCGAGGAGCGCTTGCTCCGAGACCTTCTGTTGGAGGCTCGCAGGTTACGCGCGGACTTGGATGCCGCGTTGGCGCAAGGTGTTGACCTGCGGAAGCAGAACGATGGGCTGCGGCGCAAGTTGTCGCAGCAGACGGAAAAGGTTGAGGCCCTGCGGGAGTTGCAGTCCGCGCAAGGCCTCGTCAAGGAACTGAGCTAACAGGGCCCATTGTAGCCCGGGAGAACGCGAATGGCAACCGACTTGAAAGACATCCTGAATAAGAAGCCGGCGAACAGCCCGCCGGCGGCGCCGCCTCCAGCGGCGGAACCTCCAACCCCAGCCCCAAGCCCGGCGCCCGCCGCCGCGGCGGAGACGGCGGAGCACGAGGCGATCCTGTCCCTCATCGAGGGCGTGGAAGTGGAAGCGGTCGTGGGCGGGGCGCTGCAACGGATCCGGTTTGGCGCGGGGGCGAACCCCGCGCTTGTCGGCCCGATGCTCAAGGCCCTCGACCCCAACGCCTTGGTCCGGGACGCCTTCCCCGCGCGGGGCAACTTCGGCAACCGCGAGACCAAGACGGCGCGGTGCTTGGTCATCAACGCCCGCGTGATGGACAACGGGGCGTTCATCGACCTGGTCAGCCAGAACGGCGAGGACCTCAGCGTTGCGGTGTCGAAGAAGAACTCCGCCAGCTTTGCGTCCGACGTGTCAGCCCTCAACAAGCTGAGCGAGAAGAACCTGGCTAAGCTTCACAAGGCGTTCGACGAGAAGGGGTCCGCGACGATCATCCTCTCCGAGCCCGAGCAGTTCGGCGTGCAGTACTGGACCACGGACGACGGTAAACATTTCATGGACAGCCTGGTGGCGGAACCGCCGGCGGCCGCACCGGAGAAGGAGGAGGGATCGAGCAATGACGCCACAAGCTGAAGCACCGGCCATGACGAGTGTGCGCGAGGATGTCATGAAGCACCACGAAGCCGCCCCGAACACGCGGCTTATGGTGTTCGATATCGAGACCTATCGCACGCGCAACCCGGCGGTATTGGACCGGATCCGTGCGGAGGCGGCGGAGAAGCAGCCCGCCAGCAACACGCGCAAGGAACTGAAGATGGCGTGGCACACGGAGGCGGCCCGGGAGGAGCGCTCCCGCGAGGCGGTGGCCAAGACGAGCCAGGACCCGTTGATCGCCGAGCCCTTGGTCGTCTGTTGGGAGGCGGATGGCGAGCCCTATTTCGCGGACATGATGAGCCACCCCGAACGGGAGCAGCTCGCGCTCCTGGTGGAATGGTGGGACAGCCAGACGAACCAGGAAACCATCTGGTGCGGCCACAACATCTGCGGGTTCGACTTGCCCATCCTGTTGAACCGCTGGCGGCATCACAGGATCACGCCACCGGAACACTTCCCCCAGTACCGGCACGGGAAATGGCGGGGCCGCGTCTGGGACACGATGCTCCGGACGCCCTCGAAGAACGGCCTGGGGATGGTGGGGCTGCGCGACGTCTGTGAGGCCTACGGCGTGAGCGCGGCAAAGGACACGGTGTACTGGCGCGGCGCGCCGATGGACGGATCCCGCGTGGCGGAAGCCTTCGAGGCTGGCGAGTACGAGCTCATCGTGAACTACTGCGCCGACGACGTCTCTGTCCAGCGCGAGCTGTACATGCGGCAGACAGCGAACGACACCTGGGGCACGTTCGACCGGCACAGCGACCTGGCCGAACAGGTGCTCGAAATCCAGCAGGCTAAAGGGTTGAGTGAGGGGGCCAGGGCTATCGCGATCCTGAAGCTCCTCGAATCGAACGGGTTGATGCCGAGGGGGGCCGCCGCATGAGCGATAACGGACACGAGCGAGTCCGCGTGCTTCAGGTGCGCGCGCGGAACGTCAAGAAGATCCGGGAAGTCTCCATCGACTTCGAGGGGGACATCCACGAGATCCGCGGGGACACGGGCCAGGGCAAGACCACGATCCTCGAAAGCATCGAGGCGGGCTTGCGCGGCCTGGAGCCCAGCATGGTGCGCAACGGCGAAAACAAGGCGGAGATCGAGCTGACGTTGAGCGAGGCTGTCATCAAGCGCATCACGCCCCGGGAAGGCAAAGAGACGGTCATGGTGACCGATTCCGAAGGCCATCCCGTCGAGAAAGCGAAGGAGTTCTTGACGGCGCTGTGCGGCCCCACGGCATTCCGTCCCTTGGACTGGGTCCAGTTGGGCGGCGGCCCGGCTAAAGGCAAGACCGAACGGTTGCGCGCCCAGCGTGACCAACTCCTGGAAGCCATCCCCCTGAGCCTCACGTACGACCATGTGCTGGCGGCGGTGGACTCCCTTGGGGAAGACCATGCCGCGGCGCTGAAGGACGTGAACCTCGACGGGGTCGACTTCGCCCAGCATCCCTTCCTGGTCTGCTCCAGCCTGGAGAAGACCGTATACGAGTACCGCAAGCTCCAGAACGAGCGCGTCAAACAGGCGGAGAACTACCTGGAGTTGGCGCCCGCGCCCGAGTCCGCGCCGCCCAATACGCCGGCGGAAGAGCTGGCGCGGCAAGCCAAGGCGCTGGAGCAGCGGTACTGGACGGCGAAGGGCAAACAAGACAACCGCGCCAGCCTTCGCCAACGGCGGGAGGACCTAGCGGAGCGTATCCGGAAGGAAGAAGACGAGCTGCCGGACGCCGGCAATCTCGAAGAGACGTGGGCCCACTACCAGAAAGAGGCGACGGAGGCCACGGCGGAAATCGAGCGCCTGGAGGAGCTGCTCAAGGCGCAGAAGGCGCGGTTGTCGGAGGCGCAACAGAAGGCGACCCACTGCGAGGAACTGCAACGGCGCTTGGAGAACCAGGCCTCGCGCAAGGAAGACCTCGTCCAGCTCGACGCCGAACTCGCGGACGAGACCGCCGGCGAAGACCTCGACGCCTTGCAGCGGGAGCTGAACACACTCCGGGAGAAGCTTGAGGCCCGCCGGGTCCAGGACAAGCACGAGGAGGCCGCGCGCCGGTTCCAGGAGGCGCAGGCCAAGAGCAAGTTGTTCGGGCAGCTAGTGGAGCTTTTCCGCGATGACCTTCCCAAGGCCCTATTGGAGACGGCCGCGTTGCCCGTGCCTGGCCTGGGCATCGAAGGCGAGACGGTGACCATCGACGGGGTGCCGCTCCACCAGCTTGGCACCAGCGAGCAGATCCGGATCGGCGTGCTCATCGCCGCGGCGCTGAACCCCCGGAGCGGCTTTGTGCTCGTGGACCGCGCCGAGAGCCTCGGCAAGAAGGACCGGAAAGCCTTGGCTCAGGCGGCGCATGAACAGGGCTTGCAGTTGCTCATGACGTACGTGGATGAATCCGCGAAGCCAGGTCCTGGCGTCACCGTGATGCACGAAGGCGCGGCGGCCGGACAAGGGTAATGCTTGGGTTTGGGGATCGCTCCGGGCGTATCCCAAGGCGCCGTGGCGCGGCCGTGACCCGCGCCGCGGGGCGGTCCCCGCAACGGTATGGAGAATACGATGAGCCACACCCTCAGCGAAGACTTTCTTGCGGCGGTGCTGATGCTGCTAGAGCAGGAGGACAGCAAGCAGCTCCTCGTG
>SLHB01000420.1 GCA_007136375.1 Candidatus Hydrogenedentota bacterium | reverse complement strand
TGACGCCCTGGATGGCGAAAGCGCCGAAGCTCTGGCCGGCCGCGCCCTCGCAATCGATCCACACCAGGTCCTCGGGCAAACGGCCCGCGCCCACCGCGGGCAGCTTGTGCCGGCGCGTGAGTTCGCTGGACAGTATCGTGCCCACGGTGCGGTTGATGTTCCGGAGCTTCACGGGAAACCGCACGGGCTCCTTGCGCTCCAACGCCGGCGCCGCCTGCTCCATGAGGTAGTGGTCCAGCGCCTTGTCCAGCCCGTGGTCCTGCGTTTCGCTCCGGTAGAGCGTCGCGCCCTCCCAGGCCTCGGCCTTGTAGAGTATCCGCGAAAAGTCCAGGGTCCGCGCCTTCCAATGCTCGGGCAAGGGATCGAACTCCAGGACATCGCTCCGGCCGATCATCTCGTTGACGGTGCGGAAGCCCAACTCCGCCATGATCTCGCGGAGTTCTTCCGCCACGAAGTAGAAGTAGTTGACAACGTGGTCCGGTTGACCGGTGAACTTCTTGCGTAGTTCGGGGTCTTGGGTCGTGATGCCCACCGGACAGGTGTTCAGATGGCACTTGCGCATCATGATGCAACCGGTAACGATGAGCGGCGCTGTCGCGAAGCCGAACTCGTCAGCCCCGAGAAGGGCGCCGATGGCCACGTCGCGGCCCGTCTTCATCTGTCCGTCGACCTGCACCACAATCCGGCTGCGCAGGTTGTTCTCCACCAGCACCTGGTGCGTCTCGGAGAGACCCAACTCCCAAGGCAGGCCCGCATGCTTGATGGACGTCAGGGGCGAGGCGCCGGTGCCGCCGGAGTCGCCGCTGATGAGCACAAGATCCGACTTGCCCTTGGAGACGCCCGCGGCCACGGTGCCCACGCCCACTTCCGACACGAGCTTCACGGACACGTTGCCGTGGACGTTCGCGTTCTTGAGGTCGTGGATGAGTTGGGCCAAGTCCTCGATGCTGTAGATGTCGTGGTGCGGCGGCGGGGAGATCAACTCCACGCCCGGCGTCGAATACCGGACCTCGGCGATCTTCCCGAAGACCTTGTGGCCGGGCAACTGGCCGCCTTCGCCGGGCTTGGCGCCCTGCGCCATCTTGATCTGCAGCTCGTCGCTGTTCACGAGGTACTCATTGGTCACGCCGAAACGGCCGGACGCCACTTGCTTGATGGCGCTGCGCCGGGAGTCGCCGTTGGGGTCCGGCGTGAACCGGTCGGGATCCTCGCCGCCTTCGCCGGTGTTGCTGCGGCCGCCGACGCGGTTCATGGCGATGGCGAGGGTCTCGTGGGCTTCTTCGCTGAGGGCGCCGTAGGACATGGCGCCCGTGCAGAAGCGCTTCATGATCGCGCTCGCGGGCTCCACATCCTCAATGGGGATGGACTCGCGTTTCCTAAACTTCATGAGCCCCCGCAACTGCGCCAGGGACCGGTTCCGGTTATTGACGAGTTCGGCGAACTCCTTGTAGGTCTCCCAGCTGTTGTTCCGGGTGCTGTGCTGGAGCTTGGCGATGGTCTCCGGGTTGAAGATGTGGTGCTCGCCCCGGCGCCGCCAGTGATACTGTCCGCCCGGATCCAACTCGCGGGGCCGCGCCTTCGAGACGGGATAGGTGATGCGGTGCCGCATCAACGCTTCCTGAGCCACCTCGCGGGCGCCGATGCCCGCCACGCGGGAGGCCGTGCCGGTGAAACAGCGGTCCACCAGCTCCTCACTCAGGCCCACGGCCTCGAAGATCTGGGCGTTGCGGTAGCTGTGCTGGGTGGAAATGCCGATCTTCGACATGACCTTCAACAGGCCCTTGTCGATGGCGTTGATGTAATTCTTGATGGCCTGGCCGGGCCGCTCCTCGACGAGGTCTTCGCGCTCAATGAGGTTTGTGAGCGTGTCGAAGGCGAGATAGGGGTTCACCGCGCCGGCGCCGTAGCCCGTGAGCAGACAGAAATGCATGACCTCCCGCGGCTCGCCCGACTCGACGATGAGTCCGCATTCGTTCCGCCGGTGCTCGCGGACGAGATGCTGGTGCACCGCGCCAGTGGCGAGAAGGCTTGGAATCGGCGCGCGCTCCTGATCCACGCCCCGGTCGGAGAGCACGATGAGGGTCGCCCCGGCGTCCAGGGCTTCCTCGGCCTCGTGGCAAATCCGGTCCAAGTGCGAGTCGATGGCGTCCGCGCCCGCGGAGGCGGGAAACAGCGTCGATATTACGGCCGTTTTCAGGCCAGGCTTGTCCAAACCCTTGATGTATTCGAGCTGTTCATTGGTGATTACCGGCGTTTTCAGGTGGAGTTGCTCGCAATGCTCCGGCGTGGCGTCGAGAAGATTCCGCTCCCGGCCAATAGTGGTCTCCAGGGACATCACCAGTTCTTCGCGGATGGGGTCGATGGGCGGATTCGTGACTTGCGCGAACAACTGCTTGAAGTAGTTGAACAGCGGTTGAGGCCGGTTGGACAACACCGCCAAGGGGGCGTCGTTGCCCATGGAGCCCACGGGCTCCTTCGCGTCCCGGGCCATGGGCGTCATGATTACATCGAGGTCCTCTTGCGAGTACCCGAAGATCTGTTGGCGCTCCATCAGCGGCGTCTCTTCCACGGTGTGCGCCTGGGGCGCCGCCGTGTCCGGCAGGACGGTCAAGTGCTTGTCGAGCCATGCGCGGTAGGGATACGCCTTGCAGATGGTCTCCTTGATCTCCTCGTCGTCGACGATGCGCTGTTCCTCGGTGTCGATGTAGAACATGCGCCCGGGCTCCAGCCGGCCCTTCTTGACGATCTTGTTCTGGGGAATGTCGAGCACGCCCACTTCCGAGGCCATGACCACGAACTTGTCGTCGGTGACCCAGTAGCGCGAGGGGCGCAGGCCGTTCCGGTCGAGGACCGCGCCGATGCGCACGCCGTCGGTGAAGGCGATGGAGGCCGGTCCGTCCCACGGCTCCATCATGCAGGAATGGTAGTGGTAGAAGGCCTTCTTGAAGTCCGGCATGCTTTCGTGGCCGCTCCACGGCTCGGGGATGAGCATCATCATGGAATGGCCGACGCCGCGGCCGCCCAGGGTAAGCAACTCCAAGGTCGTGTCCAACACCGAGGAGTCGCTGTCGCCTTCCTTGTGAATGGGCGGCAGTTTCCGAATGTCCTCGCCGAACAGGGGCGACTCCAGATGGCTTTCCCGGGAGCGCATCATGTTGATGTTGCCGCGCAACGTATTGATCTCGCCGTTGTGGCAGAGGTAGCGGAACGGCTGGGCCAAAGGCCACGCGGGCAAGGTGTTCGTGCTGTACCGTTGATGCACCAGGGCCAGGGGGCTCTCGCACAGCTCATCCGAAAGATCGAGGTAGTACTGGTCGATCTGGTGGGCGAGCATCAGGCCCTTGTACACAATGGTGCGGGCGGACATGCTGCAAACGTAGAAAAGCTCCTCCTGCCGCAACCCGGCGTTGCGTACGGAATGCTCGGCCATCTTGCGGATGACGTAGAGCTGGCGCTCGAAGGCGTTCGTATCCAAGCCTTCCGCCCGCTTGATAAACACTTGGCGGATAATGGGCTCCCCTGCCCGGGCGATATACCCCAGGGAGCTGGAGTCCCGGGGGACGTCCCGCCAGCCCAGGATCGCTTGGCCGTTCTCCTTGACGGCCTGCTCGATAGCGCCGACGCACACGGCTTGATCGCCGCTGTCCACGGGCAGAAACACCATGCCCACGGCGTACGCGCCAGGCTCGGGGAGATCGAAACCGAGCTTCGCCGCCTCGGATTGGAGGAACCGGTGGGGGATCTGCATGAGCATCCCCGCGCCGTCGCCCGTGTCCGGATCGCAGCCGCAGGCGCCGCGGTGCACAAGATTCTCCAGGACTTGGACGCCCTGGCGGATGATCTTGTGGGTCGGCGCGCCTTCGAGATTGGCGACAAACCCGACGCCGCACGCATCGTGCTCATAAAAGGGATCATACATACTATCCCGGGATAGTGTTCGTGGTAGCAACGTTTAGCACCTCATGTGTCGGTTTACACGGAGACTGGGCTGAGGCCCAAGGATACAGTACTCCTGTCGTGCAAGCCCCGGCTGGATTCGCGCCCCTCCCCCGTCCGCTTCCGGCCGTAGACGGCCCGGATCGGCCAGGTTACTACAAAAACGCACTTTGGCGCAACTGGAGGCCCTTCTTGTGGCCTTGGCGGCGTCTCGCCGCGCCGAGGGTGAGGTGTCCGGGCGCGGCGGACGTTCGGAGGTCCAGAAGACCGGTGCGGCGCACAGCGCCCAAGAATCGTCCAAATTAGCGGATAATCACACCCCGCGCTTCGGACCCGGCGGACAGGCGGGTCCGGCAATACCGCGTTCGAGCGTAAGCGTAACACCCCGGGGCCGTCATTGATTCCGCCGGTTCTCAGCCCGAACCGGCGGCGGCCATCGCCGTATCGGACGGCACATGACGCTACTCCATGCATACTGGCCGTTTCACGTTTCCCCGGGGCATAGGCGCCGCGTTGTAAGTGTTGATCGCCAATTGGGGCGGACGTAGAATACCTACAGCAACGGGACCGGAGCCGGACGGCGAAGCGCGCCGGACCGGCGGCCCCGGGAGTACGGGAGCGCTATGCTAAGAAAGCTTGCAATACTCGCCATGGCCGTGTGCCCAATGGTTTGGGCGGCCGCGGACGAGGCGAACGGCAACGACGAGAATGAGGAAACGCCGCCAGGACCCTACGTCGTCGTCGTTCCCGTGGAAGACATGATCGACGACGGCGTGCATGTCCTCGTGGAACGGGCGATACGCGACCATCGGGACGCCGAGGCGATCTTGTTCGCCATCGACACGCCTGGCGGCCGGGTCGACAGCGCCGTCAAGATCGCGGAGACGATCCAGAACGCGCCCATCCCCACCATCGCATACATCACCGGCGGCGGCTGGGGCGCGATCAGCGCGGGCGCCCTAGTCAGCTTCGCTTGCGACGACATCGCCATGGCGCCTGGATCCTCCATCGGCGCGGCGGCGCCTGTGATTCCTGGCGCGGGCGGCATGCAGCCGGCGGGCGAAAAGGAAGTCTCCTTTTTGCGGGCCAGGATGCGCGGGCTTGCCGAGTCCAAGGGACACAACCCCGACATCGCCGAGGCCATGGTGGATCCCGATATTGAACTTCGTGCGCGCCTCGACGACGACGGCCAGATGGTGGTCTACCGCCCGGATCTCGGCAGCGGTCCCACGGCGCGAAACGACAGCCCCAACGACGATGAGAGCCCGGGCGAACAGCCCGCCCCCTCGCTCCAGGAGATGCTCGAACGCTTCCTAGAGGATTACGGCGAGGAAGGTCCGGCGACGCCGGGAACCCCCGGCCTGGATGTATTGGGAGGCGCCGATCCCGGCTCGGCGGCGGGCGTGGCCATGCAGCGGTTTCCGGTGATTCAAGCGAATGACCAGATGGTGTTGGAGTCCGGCAAACTGCTCACGCTAACGGCAAGCGAAGCCCAAGCGTGGGGCCTCATTGAGCACACGCCAAGCACGGTGGAACAGGCGGTGCTGGATTTTGGATATGAAGACGCCCGTATCGAGCGTTTGGACTACACGTGGTCCGAGGCGTTGTTCCGTTTCCTGGTGAATCCCACGGTGGCGGGGCTGTTGCTCATGGCCGGCATGGGCGGGCTCTACTTTGAGGTCCGTTCACCCGGTTTTGGCCTTCCCGGGATCATCGGCATATCCGCGCTGGCCTTGTTCTTCGGCGCCCGGTACGTCATCGGCCTTTCCGACTGGCTCGATCTCATCCTCGTGGCCTTGGGCCTCGGACTTATCATCGTTGAACTCTTCGTTCTGCCCGGCTTCGGCATCTTTGGAATCACCGGGGCTATCTCCCTGCTGGTGGGCCTTTATCTCGCGTTGACAAATGTGCCCATCCCCGAGTATAGCTGGGACTTTGACCGCCTCCGGGACGCCGGCATGTCCCTCACGGTGGCGTTTCTGTCCTACACGTTATTGGCCGCGGTCGCGCTGAGAGTCTTCCCCCACACGCCTGCTTACCGTAAACTCGTCCTCAACGACGCGTTCACCAACGAAGCGGGCTACACGGTCGAGCCGGAGATGGACGTGGAATCGTCCGTGGGCATGCAGGGTAAGGCGGTCACCATGCTCCGTCCAGCGGGCCGGGGCCGCTTCGGCGGAAAGACCTACAGCGTCGTGACCCGAGGCGATTACATTGACGAAGGGGCGCCCATCCGCGTCGTTGAGGTGCGCGGCAATCGATACGTAGTGGTGGCCGATCAACCGAAGGGGGACACTTAATGGTCCAGCGCGGGTTGCTGGTTCAGATGCTGAAACGTTTGCTCGAAGACACATGGGTCATTCAACAACAGGGCGCGGGTTACTACAGTTGCGTCCCCCTGGCGCGCCGCTACAACAAGCTGCTGGCCCAAGCCCGCAGCGTCCTCCACGAAGACGGGCTCGTTCAGACCTTCGAGGACTTCTCGGACACGGATCCGAAGGACCCCTCGGACAAGAGCAAGATTGTTCAGGCCATCCGCATTGAGATTGGCCAGTTGATTTCACTGCTGGAGGCGGCCGAAGAAGCCGAGTCGGCCTAATGGTTTGGACGATAACGATCCTCTACGTAGCCGCTCTGGCGCTGATCCTGGCGGAATTCTTTGTCCCCGGAGGCATTCTCGGCGTGATCGGCGGCATCTTGCTCCTCACGAGCGGCGGCATGACCATTTACCATTACCCCGAGCATGCGCTTCTCGCCGTGTTCGGCCAGTTCGCGGGCGTCGTCGTGTTAATCTTGGGCGCCTTGGTCATCTTGCCGCGATTTCCCGGAGCCCAGTTCCTGGTTCTCAGGGACACCATGGACACAGGCGAGGGTGGATGGGTTTCAGATCCAAGCGACACCACGCTCGTGGGCCGGATCGGCGAGGTCCATTCCATGCTGCGGCCCGCGGGCATCGTTGAGATAGACGGGGAGCGCATCAACGCCGTGTCCGATGGCTCGTTCATCGAACCGGGCGAGAAAGTCCGCGTCATGGAAGTCCACGGCAACCGGATCGTGGTTGAGAAAGTTGACAACGAATAGGGGGTGTCTGTCAGCATGGCGGCGAGGCGGCTCGGCCGCCGAGGGACACTATATGCGGAACAAGAGACCATAAAGGCGGCCAAGAATGGGCGCCGCGGAAAGGGAGGTGAGCGGTGGATGCGTTTGTAGGCGTTCTTGCGGCATTCGTTGGGATTGTCCTGCTTGTCGTGGGCGTGGTCTTCATTACGTTTTTCCGGCTGTGGATCCGGGCGTGGTTGTCGGGCGCGCAGGTCGGGTTGTTCAGCCTTGTAGGTATGAGCTTGCGGAAAGTGAATCCGGGCGTCATCGTGGACAGCCGCATCATGGCCGTGAAGGCCGGGCTCTTCATCTCCACCAATGACCTTGAGACCCACTATCTCGCCGGCGGCAAGGTCTTGCGGGTGGTTCAGGCGCTCATCGCGGCCACGAAGGCGAACATTGACCTGAGCTTCAAGCAGGCGACGGCGATCGACTTGGCGGGCCGCGACATCCTCGACGCGGTGCAGACCAGCGTGAACCCCAAGGTCATTGACTGCCCAGACCCCAACAAGGGCCCCTCCACGGTGGCGGCCGTGGCCATGGACGGCATTCAGCTCAAGGCGAAGGCCCGCGTCACGGTGCGGACCAACATCCGGGGCCTCGTCGGCGGCGCCACGGAGGACACCATCATCGCCCGTGTCGGCGAGGGCATCGTGACCACCATCGGTTCTTCGGAAAACCACAAGAAAGTCCTGGAGAACCCCGATAATATCTCCCGGGTCGTGTTGCAACGCGGCCTGGACGCCGGAACGGCTTTCGAAATCCTGTCGATTGACGTGGCGGACGTGGACGTGGGCGAGAACATCGGCGCCCAACTGCAGATCAAGCAGGCCGAAGCGGACAAGCAAATCGCCCAGGCCCGCGCCGAGGAGCGCCGCGCCATGGCCTACGCGCGCGAGCAGGAAATGCGCGCCCAGGTCGTGGAAATGCGCGCCCGCGTGGTCGAGGCCGAGGCCGAAGTGCCGCGCGCCATGGCCGAGGCCTTCCGGCAGGGCAACCTTGGAATCATGGACTACTACCGCATGAAGAATGTCGAAGCCGACACGAGCATGCGCGACTCCATCTCCAAGCTTGAACGCTCCGAATCCGAAGACACCGATCAGGGCTCGTCCTGATCGCGAACGCCGGACCCTGCTACTGGCGGAGGCGCTTGGAGCGTCTTAGCTTCGCGCCTCCGTCCTTAGCGGTCCTGCAAGGGGCAGTTGATGGAATTCATCGTCTATCTCGTTGTCATCCTGTTCCTGATCATAAGCTTCGTGCGCAAGGCGCAGGAACAGCGACAGCTTGAGGAGCAGCGCCGCGAGCGGGCCAAGCGCCGCGCCGCCGCCGAAGGCGGACAGGGCGGGAGCCAGGAGGGTCTGCCGGAAGTCAGCCGGCGCATGCTCTACGGCGACAGCGACATCGAAACGGCCCGGCCGCGGCAACAACAAGCGCGGCCGCCCCGCCCCAGACACTTTGACCCCTACGAGACCATGGACAGCGGCGAGGAAGAACCCGTCCCGCCTGCCCGGCCACAGCCTCAGCAGCCGCGCCCCGTCCAGCGCCAGCAACAGCCCACCGCACGGCGGGGCGAGACACGGCACATGCCCTCCGAGGAAGGACGGCGCATGCCCGGCGAAACGACGCGGCGCCGGCGCGGATGGCCGGAGATGGTGCAGGAAGTCGGCCGGCAGATTCAACAACACATTCCCGAAGAGGTTCGGGAACAGTGGGAGGAAGTCACCCGAGAGCGGACCAAGGAGCCGCCGCGTCAGGAACGGCCGCAAGCGCCTCCGCCGCAGCAGCCCCCGAAGCTCTCCCGCTCGGAGGCGGAATACGCGCGGCGCGAACGGGTCCGTCAGCCCAAGCAGGCGCGGCAGTCCGACCTGGCCGCGCGGGAGGCAAAGGAGCGCCGGCGCCAGGAGCGGAAACGCCGCCGGCTCCGGGAGCTGTTGTTCCTAGGCGGCCTGGACGATGTGCGCCGCGCCATCGTGCTCCGCGAGATCGTCGGCCCGCCGAAAGGCATCATGCGCGATCTCCGTCAGGAGGACCGCGTCTGACCGCCGCATTTCGAAGCAACGCAAGGCCACACCAAAAAAACGCCCTGGGCCCCTCCCATTGAGAGTCCCAGGGCGTTCTTCTTTCGCCTTCTTGTGTCACAACGCGCGTTGTGGCGTGTCAGCTCTTGGCCGGCGCCGCGGATTCGGCGGCGATTTCCGTACGCGTGCGGGCGCTGAGTATCTTGATGTCGTGGATGTGGAAATCCGAGACGGATTCGAGGTCGATCTCCCGCTTGAAGCGGCCCGTGATGCCTTCCAACAGATCCTTGTTCTCGTTGCGCAACCGCCGCGCCACGTCGGGGTGGACCTGTAGGATGACGCGCTTCTCTTTGCTGTCGCAGAAGAGGTTCTGGAGCGCGCGCAGCGTGTCCAAGGTCACGGTTGTGACGGAGCGCACCATCCCGCTGCCCTCGCAATAGGGACAGGACTGGGACAATGCTTTCGTGAGGTTATGCTTCACCCGTTTGCGCGTCATCTCGATCATGCCCAGCTCGTTGACCTCCGACACCGTCGTCTTGGCGCGGTCGTAGCGCAGGGCGTCTTGCAGCCGCTTGATGAGCTCCCGCCGGTTCCGTTCGTACTGCATGTCGATGAAATCGATGACGATGATGCCGCCCAGATCCCTGAGCCGGACCTGCCGGGCGATCTCGTCGGCGGCGTCGAGATTCGTACGGAACACCGTGTCTTCCAGATGCTTCTTGCCCGTAAACCGCCCTGTGTTCACGTCGATGGCGATGAGCGCCTCGGTCTGGTCGATGCAGATGTGACCGCCGCTCTTGAGGAAAACCTTGCGTTGCAAGGCCTTTTGGATCTCCGCTTCGATGCCGAATTTCTCGAAAATCGGCCTGCGCAGGCGGTAAAGCTTCACCCGTTTCTTGAGATTGGGGGCGAACGTGTCCAAGAAATTGAGAATCCGGCTGTACTCCGCCTCGTCGTCGATGGTCACCTTATTCACGTCGGCGGTAAAGGAATCCCGGATGATGCGGAGGATCGGCGACAGATCCTCGTGGAGGAGGCAGGGAGCCTTCATGGACTCCATGCGCGCCTTGAGCCTCGCCCACACCTTGTTCAAGTAGGCCAAGTCCGCCTCGAAGTCCTCCTTGCTCTTCCCTTCGGCGGCCGTCCGCATGATGAGGCCCACGCCGGGCGTGCGGATGGATTGCAGGATTTTCTTGAGCCGGTCCCGCTCCTTGTCGCTCTCGATCTTACGGGACACGCCGATGTGGGCGACGGTGGGCATCAGGACGAGATAGCGGCCGGGCAGGGTGACGAAGTTGGTGATGCGTACACCCTTGGTGCCGAGGGTGTCTTTCGCCACCTGCACCATGATGTTCTGATTCTTCTTGAGGAGGGTCTCGATGCTGGGCGGACGGCCCCGGCGTCCTTGGCCGCGCGGTTTCGCGGTGCCTTCCTCGAAGTCGAAATCTCCCGTACCCTCGCGGCCCGCAATGTCCGACACGTACAGGAATCCGTTCTTCTCGAAGCCGATATCGACGAAGGCCGCTTGGATGCCCGGCACGATGGAGTCGACCCGGCCTTTGTAAATGTTGCCCACGACGCTGCGGCTTTCTTGCCGCTCGATATGCAACTCGGCGAGCCGCTCGTCTTCGACGACGGCGATCCGCGTCTCCAGCGGCGTGATGTTGATGATGAGTTCCTTCATAGTCTCTCCAAGGGAACCGCCGGCGCGCCGGAGCCGCCATGGTGGAACACCAAGGCGCCGATGCGCTCGGCAGGCAATAGCATGGCTTCAGTCAAGGGAAGCCCGAAGATCGACGCGGCAATCTCGTGCGGTTTGGGCGCGCCTTCGGGCCGCGCGCGCAGGTCGTACTCAAATCCGTGGCCTTCCACGGCGGCGCGCGCGATAAATTCCTTCAAGTCAATGGTTCGTTCCTGGCCCTTCTTGACGCGGACCAGGGGCCACCGTTCCGCCGCGCGGAACGCCGCCAAGCGTCCGGCGTCCCACTGCGTATTCAGCACCCGGCAACGCAGCAGTTGGATGGCTTCCGTCAACGCGGGGGCGCGGGGCGGCAGGCGGCGGGCCCACACAATGGCGACGCCGGGCGGCAAATGAGGCGCGAGCGCTTCCCGCAAGCGGACAGCCGTGAGAACGGTGGGAATCTCCACATCGGCGTATTCGCAGCGGCTCAGGTGGCCCAGGCCCAAGGCGGGACCGCCCTGCACGCGGCAGTGGCGCGGCTGGGGGCCCGCGGCGAGCCCAGCGTTGTGCAAGCCATTGCGGACGCCGTTGAGAAAATCGCGGGGCGTCAGCCAACGCGCGGCGGGCCCCCTCGTGTATTTCGTGCGGAACCGGCCCATGAGCTCCTTATCGGCCACGGACGAGCCGCGCCGTTCCCCCTGGGCGCCGCGCGTCAGAGCGCTCCGGCGGGATGAACGCGGAGCGCGCGGAGCGACCGCCAGGGCGGCCCTCGTCATGAGGCCCCTTTTCCGGTAAACATGCCTTTCCGGATGTTGACGGACAGCATAGCCCCCACGCACATCATGGTTGTCAGATAAAACGAGCCGCCATAGCTCAGGAAAGGCAGGGGGATCCCCGTCACCGGCAACATGCCGATGGTGATGGCGATGTTCACGAAGACATGGAAGGCGAGGATCGTGGCGGCGCCAGCGCCGACGAGCATGCCCTGCGTCTCCGGCGATCCCCGGGCCAACTGAACGCCCCGCAATAGCAGCGCGCCGAACAGCGCAATCACCGACGCGGCCCCCAAGAACCCCATCTCCTCGGCGAGGAGGGCGAAGATGAAGTCCGTGTGGTGCTCCGGCAGAAAGCTCAAGTGCGTCTGGGTGCCTTCCCGGAAGCCCTTGCCCCACATGCCTCCGCTCCCCACGGTGATCATGGTTTGGATCGTCTGCCAGCCCTGGCCCTGCGGATCCGACGCGGGATCCACGAAGGTCATCACCCGGGCTTTCTGGTAGTCCTTAAGTTGGGTCCACACCACGGGCGCGGCGCCCAGGGCGGCGATAACGACGGCCGCGAGGTGCCAGCGCTTGCAGCCGGCGGCGTACAGCATGATGAACACGACGGGCGCGAGCAACATGGCCGTGCCGAGGTTCGGCTGCTTGAGGATGAGGAACCCAGGGATCGCGGGAATCAGAAAGGTGAGGAGAAAGTAATGGATCTTTCGTATCCGTTCCCGGATCGTCGTGAAGTACCACGCGAGCATATACACCAAGGCCAGCTTGGTGAACTCCGAGGGCTGACCGCCCATGGGAAGCCAGCGCTGTCCCCCTTTTGCTTCCACCCCGGCGAACTCCACAATGAGCAACAACACGATGGCGACGGCGTAGAACACCGGTCCCAGCGACACGAGGAAGCGGTAGTCGAAGCAGACGATGAGCGCCGCGAGGGTCGCGCCCATGCCAAACCACACGAGTTGGCGCACATAGTACGGGATTTCGGCGTACGCGCTGCGGCTCGCGCTGAAGAGCGTCAGCACCCCCACGAAGGCGAGGGCCAAGGCGAACACGAGGAGCAACCGGTCCGCGCGCAAGAGGTTGTACTTGTCGAACACGCCCATGTGGGCGCGCATGATGTCCAGGCCAGCGGACCGGCTCATGGGCCCTCCCCGTCCCCGCCGCTGGCCACCGTCAGAGGCGGATCCGGAACACGGTCCGTGTAGAAGTACTCAAGGACTTCCCGGGCCAAGGGCGCGGCTGCGGAGCTGCCGGCGTGGCCGTGTTCCACGATGACCGCCACCGCCAGGCGCACGGGCTGATCGATAACTCCCGCCACGAACCACGCGTGGTGCCGCATGCCGTAGGGAATCTCCTCCACCGAGTCATAGGGTTCGAGATGGCTCAGGGCCACCACTTGCGCCGTCCCCGTCTTCCCCATGACCCGCAGCCCATCGATCTGGGCGGCCGTGCCCGTGCCCGTGGGGAAGGTGTCCTTCTCCACGCACATGAGCAGCCCCTCGCGCACCGCTTGCACCGCCCGCTCCGACATGAAGGGCTCCGGCTCCGCCCGGGGCCCCAGGGCCTGGTTCATATACGGATACACGCGCTTGCCGCCGTTCACGATGGCCGCCATCATCACAGCGTTTTGCAGGGGCGACGTGCCCGTCGCGCCTTGGCCGATGGACAAGTTGACCGTGTCGCCGTCGAACCAGTTCCACTCCCAGGGTTCGTCAGGATGCCGGGGCTCCATGACGGAGCGTTTCCATTCCCGCGACGGAATAAGGCCCGTTTCCTCCCGGGGCAGATCAATGCCGGTGGGCGCGCCCAGGCTAAACCGCTCGGACCAGTCGTTGATGCGATCAACGTTCAGGCGGAGGCCAATATTGTAGAAGTAAACGTCGCAGGATTGGACCAGGCCCTGATTCATGTCCATCCAGCCGTGCCCGCTTCGTTGCCAGCAGCGGAACAAGCGGTTGCCCAACCGGAGCCCCCCGGAGCAGAAGACCCGGTCCGTGGGAGCGGCGATGCGGTGTGTCAGCGCGGCTCCAGCGATAACCAACTTGAATACTGA
>SLHB01000043.1 GCA_007136375.1 Candidatus Hydrogenedentota bacterium | reverse complement strand
TCCTCCGCTTCGTAACCGCGGTGGATGAGCAACGTGGCGTCGCCGCCGTCGTCGACGATCATTTGCGGGCCCTTGCCGTCCGGGAACGTCAGCGCCTGTTCGGTGCACCACCAGTACTCTTCCAGCGTCATGCCCTTCCAGGCGAACACGGGAACGCCCGCCTTCGCGATGGCCGCGGCGGCGTGGTCCTGGGTGGAGTAGATGTTGCAACTCGCCCAGCGCACGTCGGCGCCGAGTTCGGCCAGCGTCTCGATGAGGACGGCCGTCTGGATGGTCATGTGCAGCGAGCCGGAGACGCGGACGCCCTGAAGGGGCTTGTCCGGCGCGTAGCGCTTGCGGATCGCCATTAGGCCGGGCATTTCCTTCTCGGCCATGACAATCTCTTGGCGGCCGTATCCGGCCAACTCGATGTCGGCTACCTTGTACTTTAGGGCAGATTCCGTGGTAATCATTCTAGGCTCCTATGAGTTGCCTTCACAGAACGGAAGTTGAGTTCACGTTGACAGTATGCTCCCCACACACATCTCAATTCCGGTGACTTGCTGCGTTACGAGGGGAAAGCCAGTATAGCACCTGGGGCGGAATCAGTCAAATTGTGGTCAAATCAGGCGAGTTGTGGACAGAGCCCGCACCCTTTCGGCAAGTTCCGCCTCTAGCAGCGCGTATCGCCGGACCGCCCCCGGCGTTCACGCCTTCGTCCCGGTTCCATTCCGTGAACATGGTTTGCGCCCTATCTGAAAAGGGTTTCCTTCCGCCAGGCGGCGCGGCGCACTGGCGTTATAGGACTACGGCGTTTGCCTGAACGCCGCGCGATCCCCACTCCGAAAATACTTAAACAGACTCGGGCGATGTGGTATTCCACCGCGTCTCCCGTCCAATCAAAGAAGCGGCCGCCCGGGGAGGACGCTTCTCGGTCCTGCTCTAGGCGGCCGCGGCAGCTTACCGGTCTGGCGCGCGCTCCAGGGGTCATGCGCCAGAGCGTGCGCTATTGAGTGCTGTAAACGATGACTTCGTTGCCAACGTGCAACACGGGCGCGTTACCCGTTTGCCACCCGTTCCACTCGAAGAGATCACTCAGGGCGACGCCATAGCGTTGGGCGATGACCGAGGGATTCTGTCCCTGGGCCACGACGTGGACAATGCGCTCGCCGTTGGCGCCGCCGTTCGCCGCCGCGCCGCCGTCGAGACGGGCGAGAACGGTTTGCTGCCGTTCGTTGGGCTCGTCCCGGGGGATGCGGATGATGTACTCATCGCCCACGCGCAATGTGGAGCTGCGGGTCAGGTTGTTCCAGGCCAGGAAGTCGTCGAGGCTCACGCCGTATTCCGAGGCGATGGCCGAGGCGCTTTCGCCCCGCTGGACTTCATGCGTGAACTCGGCCACCGTGGCCCGTCCGCCGGGCCCGCTCGGCGCGCCGCCCGTGATGACGAGTTCGTCGCCTGGGCGGATGACCGCGTTGCCGCTGAGGTTGTTCCATCGCAACAGATCGTTGACGGCCACCCCGTACCGGGCGGCGATGCCGCCTGGAGTTTCGCCGGTTTGCACAGTGTGGGCCCGCGTGCCCTCTGAGGGCGGCGACACGACCAGGACCTCATTGACGCTGATCCGCGCCCGGCTGCCCATGTTGTTCCATTCCTGAAGATCCGCGATGCTCACGCCCTCTCGGTGGGCGATCTCGTAGAGGGTATCTCCTCGGCGCACGCGGTAGGTACGGCCTTCGCTGACCAGCCCAGCGCCGCCCACGGCCTGCTGGATTGCGGGCGCGGCGGCGGCCGGTTGAGCGGACGCCGCGCCCGGAATCGTAAGCTCCTGACCCACGCGGACCAGATTCGCAGACTGGATGTTGTTGGCTTGCATGATCTCGCGGGCGTTCACGCCGTGGTGCTGCGCAATGCCGGAAAGGGTCTCGCCCCGCCGGACGGTGTGGGTCGCGCTGTTGCCGCTGCTGCTGGGATTGGCGGCGGCCCCGCCAGAGGCGGAGGCGAGCACGATCTCTTCCTGCGGCGCGGCGGGCTGGACTTCCTCGCGGACGTCGTTGAGCGCGACCTCGAAGCGCTCCCGGGTGTCCGCCGGAACGGCCAACAGGTGTTCGCGGCCGGGCGGCGTGCTGCCGCTAAGGATGTCGGGGTTGAGGGTTTCGAGTATGCCGCTTTCGTAGCCCGCGGCCCGCTCCAGCGCGGCGAGGGAGTAGGAGCCTCGGACGGGAACCCGCTCGAACTCCAGGGGCTCGTACGGGTCCACTTCAAAGCCGTAGCGCTGGGGATTGTTCGCCACGATGATCGTCGCCAGAACGCGGGGATAGAACTTCTTGGTTTCCAAGCGGATGCGGTTGGAGGCTGGCGGCGTCTCGATAAGCTCCCATAGGTCGGTGGAGCCGCCATTCATTTCCATGGCTTGCATCAGCCCGCCTTCGCCCATGTTATACGCCGACACGGCCAAGGCCCAGTCGCCGTCGAACATGTTGTAAAGGTAGGTGAGGTACTCAATGGCCGCCTGGGTGGACTTCTCCCAATCGAAACGCTGATCCACGTGGCTGTCGATGTGGAGGTTGTACTGCCGGCCCGTGGGCCGCATGAATTGCCACATGCCGCCCGCGCCCGCTGGGGACACGGCCCGGGGCCAGAACTGGCTCTCCACCATGGCCAGCCAAGCCAGGTCCTCCGGGAGGCCGGCCCGCGCGAATTGTTCCTGTATATGAGGCATGTACCGGAAGCTGCGGTTCAGGCCGCGCTGGAAACTCCGGGGGTAGGCGTTCTGGATCTCGTCGATCTCTTGGAGGACGCGCTCGGGAAGGGGGAAGGGAATCTGAAGGTCGGAGAGCGGGTCGCGGGCGTCGTCCCAATCGCGGACGATGCGGCTGCGCCGCCGCTCCATGATGTCCGCGTGCTGCGTGCTTCCTTCCAGGATGCGCTCGAATTCGCCCCGGAGGTTGTAGAAGACGGCCGGATCGAAGTCCGCCTCCACCAGGGCCTCCAACATCGTGGTATACTTGCGTAGGGCGAGCTCGTAGTCGCCTTCCTCTTGGGCCTTGTTGGCTTCTTGGAAGGCGTGCTCCGCTTCCGCCAACAGTTCCTTGAGGGATCGGGTTTCGACGGGTTCGAGTTCTTCGGTTCCCACCTCGGCCGACGGCAGAGGCTCGAACTGATGAACATCGTTGGTGCGGGCGCAGCCCACGATGGCCACAACGGCCCCGAGCGTGAGCGCGCGAAAGAGAAGCAAGCATGATCTGCTCACGGTACGAAGTTCTCCCTTCGCATTGAGTCCCGGTTCGGTTTCACGGCAACGGGCATGGCGCGTTCGTCTCCCCATGTAACGAAACGAACAACGGGTGGTAGTGTAGAGAACCAGAAATTGAGTGTCAAGAGATTTGGCGCCGCTACATCCTGTGGCGTCTCCCGCGAAACAGGCCTGGGCTCCAGCGCCCACAACGCTGGAAGGAGGAAGGGTCTGCCACGTGACCGAAAGTCTCCCGGCGGCCTCCCCACTGGCTGACGCGGACATTCCCGCCACCCTACCACCACGCCGTCCCCGAGTCAACGTGGCCCCACAGCCCCCTTGTCCCTGCTCCGCGACGCCGCCGGATTGTGTCAACCCGTCGGGTGAAAGACGTAGAGCAT
>SLHB01000198.1 GCA_007136375.1 Candidatus Hydrogenedentota bacterium | reverse complement strand
CTGGCCGCGCCCTGCTATGTTGACAACGACGCCAACGTGGCTTGTTTCGGTGAGTTCTGCTCGGGCGCTGGCCGTGGCGTCAAGTCCATGTGCCTGCTGACCCTTGGCACGGGTGTTGGCGGCGGCATCGTGGTGCTGGGACAGCTCCTCCGGGGCGTGGATGGGACAGCCGCGGAGACGGGCCACATCAAGGTCGCCCGGGATGGCCGGTTGTGCGGTTGCGGGGCCACGGGGTGTCTGGAAGCCTACGCCTCCGTGACGGGCATGGTGCGCACGGCCCAGGAAGGCATCGAGCAAGGAACCCAAACATCTCTCAGCGCATTGACAAATGGGGACTTCAGCAAGCTGACGGGCAAGATGATCAGCGAGGCCGCCGCCGGCGGCGATCGCTTCGCCACGTGGGTCATTCAAGAAACGGCTATCTGGCTTGGCATTGGCGTCTCCAGCCTTATCAATCTCTTGAACCCCGAAAAGGTCGTGTTCTCCGGCGGCATGATTGCGGCGGGGGACGCCCTGTTCACCCCCTTGCGCGAGACGGCGCTGAAGCTGTCCTTCGAGGTGCCAGGAAAACGCTGCGAGATCCTGCCCGCCGAGTTGGGGGAAGACGCGGGCGTCATCGGCGCGGCCGCCTGCGCGCGGGAGCGGCTGCACGGCCGCGTCGCCGAATAGCCACGGCGGGCTTCCCGGATGATTCTCTCCGTCACGCCAAACCCGTGTGTGGACAAGACCCTCTTCACCGGAACCCTGCGCCCCGGCGGAAAGAACCAGGCCCGCGCCTGGTCCGCTGTTCCGGGCGGCAAGGGAAACAACGTGGCGCGGGCGGTGAAGGCCATGGGCCGCGAAAGCGCGTCCATGCCGGTGACCGGCGGCCACAGCGGCCGGCACGTTGTCGACATGATCGAGCATCAGGACGGAGTGCGTTGCCTACCGGTCTGGATCCAGGGCGCGACGCGGACCATTGTCACCGTCCTGGAGGAAGACACGGGCCGGCAGACGCCGCTCTTCGAGCCGGGCCCGGAAGTCACCGAGAGCGAGGCGCAGGGGATCCGGGACGCCTTTGCCCAGCACGCCGCCGAAGCGGACCTCGTAACATTTAACGGAACGGCGCCCGACCGGACCACGCTTCTGGACATCTACCGGGAGTTGGGCGAGATCGCGGCGGAGCTTAACGTGCCTGTTCTGCTGGATTCTCACGGCCCCGAGTTCGCCGAAGGCCTCAAGGCGGGACCGGCGGCGGTGAAACCCAATCTGCGCGAGGCCGAGGAGCTCATGGGCCACCCCCTCGATTGTCTGGAGAAACGTTGGCGCGCCGTGGAGCACTTTCACGACGCGTACCGGGTGTCTCTCGTTATTCTATCCTTGGGAGCGGAGGGCGCCTTGGTCTCAAGGGGGGGCGAACGGCTGTTTCTTCAGCCGCCCGCCATCGAGGAGATCAACGCGGTGGGGAGCGGGGACGCTCTTGTGGCTGGCTTCGCCATCGGTATGACGGAATCGATGCCCCTGGAGACGATGGCGGTGCTGGGCGTGGCCGCGGGCACGGCGAACGCGATGAGCTGGGACATCGGCCACTTCACCATGGACGAAGTGGAACGCGTCGCCGGGGAAGTCACCGTCTCCCGATTCTGAGGGCGCGGGACGCCCCTTAGCCTCGGCGCCGACGAGGGGATGTTGGGCGAAGACGAGCCAGAAGGCCACGGCCGCGGCGGCGAAGACCACCGCAATGAGCAGGAGGCGCTGGCCCCGGGACATGGGTTGGCGCGGTTTCATTGCGGGCTTGCGCTCACCCATCGTAGTCCTGGAGTTCAATGGCGAGGGCGTGCACGGGGCAAGGGGGAGCCCCAAGCCGCATGGCGTCCTTCTCCGTGGTAACGGTGAGTACGCCGTCGTCCACGAACGCGCTCGGGGGGATGGCGCTGTGATCGGGAAAGGGGCGCCGGTCCACGAGTTCGGCGCCCAATGCCGCCAATGTGGCGAAGAACGCTTCTGGATTTCCAATGCCGCAGACGGCGCGCACGGGCTGGCCCTGGAGCGTCTCGAGTGGCGCGGTCTCTCCAGAATCCAGCCGCCACAAATGCGTAGGCGCGTGACGCGTCTTCCGGATGGGAGCGCCAGGCCGGATGTCCTCCAGGGCGTGAACCAGAATGGGGAGTTGCGGACATTGGTCGCAACGGGTCAGGAGGAAGTGCGTCGCCCGGTCCAGGGCCGTTACGGGTTCACGCAGAATGCCCCGGGGGATAAGACGGCCGTTCCCGAAGGGATTTGTCGCGTCGATAACGAGGATGTTTTCCTCGCGCTCCAGTTGCAGGTACTGATACCCGTCGTCGAGAATGAGGGTGTCGCAATGAAAGTCTCGAATGGCGGTGAGCGCGCCCGCGATCCGGTCGGCGTTTTTCACGACGACGGCTTCGGGGACGCGCTTCAGGATCAAGGCGGGCTCGTCCCCAATAGATGCGGCAAGGGCGGCGGGCCGCTTCGCCTGGGAGCCGCGGACCGCCATGGAGCGGCGGCTGCTCCCGTATCCACGGGTCAGCACCGCCACGTGGTTGCCCGCGTCGATTTCCTGCCGCGCCCGCTCGATGACGGCGGGCGTCTTTCCGGCGCCGCCCGCCGTAAGGTTCCCGTAGGAAATGACCCGAGCGTCTACGTGGAACCGAGGCCCTTTCTCGCGCACCCACATGCCGGCGCGGGCCCACACCGTCGCCATGCTCAGCAGCACGGCCAATGGGAGGGGGAGCGGCTCATCCCGGCGGACTTTGTCTGCTATCTCAGCCCTTTTTTTCATCGCGGCGCGAACCGTTTCCCGCCGAATTGGCGTACGAAACCCTTGAGTTCCAGCATGGTCAACGCGCTCAACGCGTCCGATACGGGAATGCGGCACGCGGCGGCGATCTCGTCGACATAGGAGCCGTTGGCGTCCAGGGATTCGAGAATCTTCCGCTCTTTCTCATCGTCTGGGGGAGTCATTTGACGAGCCGGCGCTTGAGGAGCGGCCGTGTCGCGCCGGTCCCGTGGGCCAGCCGCTGCAGTGGCGCTCGGCGCGTTCAGCGAGGATGACGATGACCGTTCCGGCGGGCTCCCGGGCGCTTCCGCCCGCCGTGAGGGGGCTTCGCGTTCCGGCCGCGCCGGGGGCGCTGGCGTCTCGCCTGGGCAGAGTTCGGCAAGGATATCGTCGACGGTCTCCACCAGCGTCGCGCCTTCCCGGATTAGGGCGTGGGGTCCCTCGGCTTCGCGCGATCCCGCGTGGCCGGGCACGGCGAAGACTTCCCGGCCTTGCTCCGCCGCCTGGCGGGCCGTGATCAGTGCGCCGCTTGACAAGGGCGCTTCAACGATAACCGTGCCCATGGTTAGCCCGCTGATGATGCGGTTTCTGTAGGGGAAGGAGCCTCGGCTCGGCGGCGCCCCAATCGGAAACTGGGACAGGAGCGCCCCGTGCTCGCGGACCGCGCCGAACAAGTCTTCGTTCTGCTTTGGATATACGATGTCCACGCCGGAGCCGAGCACGGCGAGGGTTCGGCCGCCCCCTTGAATCGCTCCCCGGTGCGCGGCGGCGTCCACTCCGGCGGCCAAGCCGCTCACGACCGTTACGCCGCGGCGCGCGAGCTCGCGGCCCAGCGTTTCGGCCATGCGCTCG
>SLHB01000150.1 GCA_007136375.1 Candidatus Hydrogenedentota bacterium | reverse complement strand
TTCGGAGCGCCGCTGGAGGATAGGATCAGCCGTAACCGGCCATGGCCCCTACGACCTTATGCGCTTCCGCGCCGACCCGGTTCGGGTAGTCGTTCGGGTCCAGCCACTGGATGGGGTACTCGGACTGATAGCGGATGAAGCGGACGTGTCCGTCCATGAAAAGGACGTTGCTGCCGCCGGGAATGTGGTTGAAGGTCAGGGTGTCGGCCCGCTTCGCCATGCCGGTGCCGCCCGTCTCCACCTCGGGGCCCCAAGCGTCCCACATCGCGGCAATGCTGCTCTGAGCCTCGGCGCCCGCGCCTGGGTTGTTGATGTCCGTGATGAAGAAGCGTTCAATGCCTTCCCGCAAGCGCGGATAGGTGTCGGGCAACTCGGATCCGTCGTCATCCAGGAAGAATTCGCTGTAGACGACGTGCCGTCCGCCCGCCTGCCGGATTTGTCCCGCCGGCAAATCGACGGTGCCCTTGCGTTCGAAGAATTCGACATTGCCGAAGCCGGTGCGGCCCGCGGCGCATTCCTCCGTGGGCCCCGCGCCGATGTTGCTGCTCCCTTCCACTTGGTGGACCCAGAAGTGAGACGCGTCGGCCACATCGACGATCTGCGATATCGTGCGGGTCGCGTAGGGCATGTAGACGTACGAAACGGGGTGGGACAGGAAGGCCTCGTTCGTGATCTGGCACGCGAACGTGTTCGCGATGTTCTGTTGCTGCTGGTGCTGATTCATGTCTTGGAACTGGGCCTGCAGATCATCCTCCATGCCCCACTGATCAGCGAAAGCCCGCGCGTCCGACGGGCAGACCTTCAGATTGATATCGGTCCAATAGTCAGGATAGAGAGCGTTGCCCTTGAAGCCGAACGGTTCGGACGCATGCTGCAAGTAGGCCCGCTGGGATGGCGGCCAGAGCTCGCCACGGGATTCGTTCGCGTACATCTTGAAAATAGTGCCGAATTGCCGGAGATTGTTCGCGCAGCTCGCCCGGCGCGCCGCCTCGCGGGCGCGGGCCAAAGCCGGCAGCAAAATCGCGGCTAAAATACCGATGATGGCGATCACCACCAAGAGCTCGATGAGGGTAAACCCCCTAACACGGCGTTTCATTGCTTGTTCTCCTTGTTCGCTTTCACAAAGGCGTTGGAAACTCCCTTAAACCAGCGGCTATCTCTTGATTGGCTTCCCTCCTTTTTGGGCGTCGCGGACGCTGCTGACGGCCTCTGTCGGCGCGGTTACGGTTATGGACATGTTGAACGCCGGTTTGACACCGCCGCCTATCCGAGAAGCTCCCGGGTTGGGCCGAATAGCGGCGGCATCAGCCTTCTTGAAAGCTTCGAGCGGGGGGAGGGGGGAGAAGGTTCCTCCCCCCGCTCGCGGCGCGGGGCGAACGCGCCGCGGTGCTGGATGGACAGGGCGAACCGCTAAGCAAGCGCCGGATCGTTATTCTTGTAGATCCGGGGGGAACGTCAGGATATTGCGAATCACGCCGCCTTGGCTGACGCCTCGCGCTTTGCCGGCGCCCCACTCCTCGTGGTACAGGTCGCACACGAAGGAAAGCACGCCATCCGGATCTTCAATCAAGGGCAAGGGCGAACGAAAGTGGATCTCGATGACTTCGTCGGCATGGGGGGGCGCTCCAGACCGGGGCCTCTCCACCTTGATGCTGTAATCGCCGAAGACCATCATCGTGCCTTCTGGAACCCATTTGCCTTCCTCGCCCCCATATTCGCCGCCTAGGACCATGCCGTCTTCCGCCGTGATAATCGCGGCCCAGCCGCCGTCCCGGATCATCCATCCCTGGGACGGAACCCAGTCTTCCGATATGGTGTAGGCTCGGTAGTTGGCGTTGGGATTCTGCATGAATCCCGTGAAGTCGGCGCCTTCGGTCTCCGGGCCCTCGGCGACTCCGAAGTTGAGGCCGAACTGGTCCCAGTAGTACTGCTTGGCCGCGTCCCGGTGGGCGTCGATTTCCGCCTCGCTCCGGCCCATGACTTCCTCTTGGAAGTAATAGACAGTTTCATCGTCCATAAACAGGCCGGGCTCGTCGGGCGCCACGGTTTCTCCAAGGTACACCAAGTACTTGTTGAACCCGTCCGGGGTCGCCTGCAGGCTGCGCGGACCGCCCCCTGGATTGTTGGCCGCTGCTACGGACGCGGCAAGAAAAGCTCCCGCAATGACACTGGCCCCAAGGGCGCTCCCCAGGACGCGACGGCGGGTTACTGGCGTAGGCATTCGTGAACCTCCCACTGTTTGTGTTTCCCTTCGCTACCAAAGTCTCCGTGTTTCCGCGCGTAAATGTTTGGCCGAGTTCCTCCTTTCCGTGTTGCTACTCTTGTTCTTGCCGGGTTGTGGAATCTATTCGTGCAAGCCCGCGACTTATGTCAGCCGACACAATTCGGCCCGGATATTGTTATGCGCCGTTTGAGCCGGACGCGCGAGGCCGCTGCGCCAAGGCGCGCGCCTGGCCCGTTCTACCCCCGCCGGCGTTGTCTCCCCGGGCCCCGCCTGCTACGATGCCTCAGGGCGTGGAAGGCTGACGGCAGCGCCACGAAAGCGTGGGTTGTTCCATTTTTGAGGCGCGGTTTGGGGGCGAATCGGCCCTATTCCAGAGAACTATCGGGGGATTCAAAGTATGGAAGCTGACGAAAGGCCCGTTCCGGCCGCGGGAGAAGCGGGCGGGAAGGGGCAGAGCGATCCCGAACGTTGGGTGGACGATTACGGCGATATGCTCTATCGGTACGCCCTCGCGCGCGTCAGCCGTCCCGACGTTGCGCAAGAACTGGTCCAGGAGACGTTTCTCGCGGCCTTGAAGGGACGGGCCCGGTTCGCTGGCCGCTCCACCGAACGCACCTGGCTCACGGGCATCCTCCGCCACAAGATCTTGGATCACTACCGCTCCCGGAGCCGCGGGCCGGCCGAGACTCCCTTGGATGGGCATGACGATCCCCTGGCTGTGTTTTTCGATGAAGAGGGCCGGTGGATCAACCCGCCGGACGCAATCGCGGTGAATCCCCAGGATCTGCTGCAGCAAGAGGAATTCTGGGCCGTTCTTGACCGGTGTCTGGATGGACTTTCCCAGCGGCGCCGCGAAGCCTTTGTCCGGCGCGTGATGGAAGGAGAGGATACCGGGACCATCTGTAAGGCTTTGGGGATAACGGCGACGAATTTGTGGGTCATTCTTTACCGGGCCCGGACCCAAATGCGGCGCTGTCTGACAGTGAACTGGTTTGACGCAGGCGGCTCGTTCAAGGATTCGGCGATATCATGATGATCAGTTGCAAGAAAGCCGCCCAACTCTGTTGTGAGTCGTTGGACCGGCCGTTGTCCCTGCAAGAGCAGTTCCAACTGCGGTTTCATCTTTGCATGTGCGCGCCCTGCAAGGCCTTCCATCACCAGAACAAGACCATGCAGCGCACCTTCGACGAACGGTTTCGCGCCGTTGAAGACGGCGACGATCTCCCCCGGCTTGACGAGGATGCGTGCCAGGAGCTGAAGAAGCGCCTGCGCGACGCCGAGGAAGATCGCTCGTCGGACTCATCTTCCTGAGCTTCCCCCCCTGTAAGGTTTTTCTCTCCAAAGCGACCTATCTCCCGGAACGCATGGCCGCGCCGCGTCCAATCGCAAATTGGATTGAGCGCGGCTG
>SLHB01000418.1 GCA_007136375.1 Candidatus Hydrogenedentota bacterium | reverse complement strand
GAAGTGGACAACGCCTTCTCCGTCATGCGCCCGCCGGGCCACCACGCCGAGCGGAGCCGGGCCATGGGTTTCTGCCTGTTCAACAGTGTGGCCATCGCCGCCCGGTGGCTTCAGGCCCATCGGAACATGGAAAAGATCGCCATCCTGGATTGGGACGTGCACCACGGCAATGGCACGCAAGAGGCCTTCTATGGCGATCCCTCGGTCTACTACGCAAGCATTCATCAACATCCCTTGTTCCCTGGGACCGGATCGCCTAGTGAACGGGGCGCCCGGAAGACCAACCTTAACATCCAGATGGCGCCAGGGCGCGGTCACGAAGACTGGTTGGAAGCGCTGAATGATCAAATTCTGCCCGAATTCGAACGATTTTCTCCGGAATTCCTGCTCATCTCCTGCGGTTTCGACGCCCACCAGGACGATCCCTTGGGCGCGCAACGCTTGACCGCCCAGACCTTCGCCGCGATGACCGAAGCCGTGCGCGGCCTCGCCGGCGGCAACGTCGTGTCGCTGCTGGAGGGCGGCTACAGCCTTGACGCCCTGGGCGAGTGTGCCGTGGCCCACGTCGAATCGCTTCGGAACGTGTAGTCTTCTTTCCTGCCCGCGCGCTGTTCAACCATGCCCGTTCACAACCCATCTCGCGCCCATACCACCTAATTAAGAATGTAATTCGGGAATAGCTGCGCCGCCAGGCGATGTTCACCGATCGTTGCCGCGCGCTATGTGTCTTCACACATGTAGGAAAGTCATACGGCGCGCCGGGACATTCGGGGAGGGACGATCCCAACCCCCGCGAAACGTGGAGCGGCGCCCGGCGAACGGCGCCAGTGACCCCTTTGGCCGGGCGCGGAAGAGGGAGTGGACAGCGATGCTTGTAAGAGGATTCAGGACCAGCGTGTTGTTACTGTTCTGTGTTATGGCGTGCTTGGCCCCCGGGCCGCCGGCATGGAGCGATCCGCCGCCGCCGTTCGATTTTGATACGGGCTACAGCCCCATCGAAGTGATCATCCCTAACGTGATTCCCGCGATCTACCAAAGCGTCTCCGCGAACGCCAGCGACGCCACCCTCGTGCTCCGGGTGACAGCCCTCATCACGAACGCGTGGTTCGACGCCATCGCGCCCTATCATCCCACGGCGGTGGGCGTGTATTCGGATCTTGGACGCCAGCCCGCGGCGGAACACACGCAAGCGAACCAAAACGTGGCCATTCTTCACGCTTCCTATCCTGTCCTGGTCAGTCTCCTGCCGCAACACGAACCGGAATGGCGCGCCATGCTCCTGTCCGTCGGCTTGGACCCCGATAATCCCGCCGCTACCGCCGCCGGCATTGGAAAAGCCGCTGGCGAGGCCGTGGTCGCGAATCGCGAACGCGACGGCATGAACCAACTCGGCGACGAGGGCGGGCGCAAGTACAACCCCCAGCCGTACGCGGACTATCTGGGCTACAAGCCCGTGAACACGGCTTATGAACTGCGGGATCCGTCGCGGTGGCAGCCCGGTATTGTCACTCGCGGCAATGGGATCTTCCAGGTGCAACAGTTTGTCACGCCGCAAATGCGCGTGACCCTGCCCTACTCCTACGACACGCCCAACCGCTTTAGCACGCCGGCGCCCGTGAAGAGCCGGTTGCGCGGCGCCGGAGGGATGCGCCTGTACCGGGAGCAGGTGGACGAAGTGCTGGCGGTCTCGGCCGCGTTGACGGACGAGCAAAAGATGGCCGCCCAGTTGTTCGACGACAAGCTGCTTAGTCTCGGCTTCTCCACGCTCCACGCCACGTTCTTCAATGGGCTCACGCTGGAAGAATTCGTTCAGTACGACTTTCTTGTGAACGTGGCCGCCTTCGACGCGGCCATCGCCGTGTGGAACGAAAAATACAAGCACGACGCGGTCCGCCCCTTCAGCGCGATCCCCTACGCCTACCGGAACCGGAACGTCACCGCGTGGGGCGGGCCCGGCGTGGGGACCGTGACCGACCTGCCTTCGCAGGAGTGGCGCAGCTTTATGCCGACGGCGGACCACCCCGAGTATCCCTCCGGTTCCGCCGCCTTTTGCGCCGCCCACGCGGAAGCAAGTCGCCGCTTCTTCAGCGGTTCCGACGTGTTGGACTGGACCGTGCCCTTTCCCCAGGGATCGTCCCGCATCGAACCAGGCGCAACGCCCCAAAGCGACATCGCCTTGCAGTGGGAGACCTGGACCGATTTCGAGACGGACTGCGGGCTGAGCCGCCTATGGGGCGGCGTCCACTTCATGGACGCCATCACCGCGGGCTGGGACCTGGGCCGTGAGATCGGCGGACTGGCCCACGACTTCGTCCAGGCGCACATCGCCGGCCACCCCGGCTGACCTTTGGCGGCTTCTTGGCCCATCGTCATGGGCCGGATGGAAGACCGGCGCCGCGCCGGTCTTCCATTCCACCACACACCGCGAAAACCCGCCTCATAGACCGAGGAACACGTCCACCCGGGGCGTTCAACGCGGCCGAGACCGTCATAGCCATTGCCATGAGCCCCGGCCGATTACCACCTCCGCCCGCTGAAAGGGCCTCCGCCCCGTAACATCACCCCCAGCGGCGGCGGTCTCCACGGCCCGCGTCCGATCCTCCCTGGCAGCGGGATGGCGCTACGCCCCACGACGTCGCCCATGAGCGACTGAGGAGGTTCGAACCGCTTGCGGCTCCACGTGCTGTCGATGTTCTCGAAATTTGGCGGGATCCTGCCGGCGCCATGATGCGGGCTTCCCGTGGCGCACCCCGCGCCCAACGCGCCAGTGGCCGCCGCCAGCGCGGCGATCAGGAATCCCTGAGCGTACGATCCCATCCACGGCAACCTGGTCATGAGAAACTCCTTCCCGGTTTGGGCCAAGCCCCCGGTGTGTCGGGCGATGGCGCGGGAGACAAGGCCCGTTAACGGCGATCCGTTCATGACGTATTCCTTCGCGTCGCGTGTTCTTCTTCGCGCCAGAGGCGCCGGCGGGGCCATGCCAGGCCCCGCCGACGCAAGCAGCGGTTACTTGCAGTGGCCGTCGTCTTGGGTGGCGCCGCTCCAGGGCGCGCCGTCCACCGTGTCGATCTGCACGCTGTAGCAACCGGCGGGAGCGTTGTTCCAGGTGAACGTCGCGGCGCCGTTACTCCCCGTCGTGCCGGTGAAGGAGTGGACGGCGCCGCCGTCATGGGTCACGGTCGCCGATACGGACGTCCCGGACACGGCGTCTCCTTCGTCATCCTCAAGGGCCACGGTGACGTGGAGATGCCGGTCTTGGTTGGGTCCGCCCGACCCGCTGTAGCTCACAACCGCGAGCACAGCCGGGCTTTCGGAGTCAGGATCGGGCTCGGGATCCGGTTCAGGGTCCGGGTCAGGAGCCGACCCCGTGGCCCGCCAGGCCCAGGAAGTGGCCCATGGCGAACTCAAGTCGCCTGTGACAATCGTTATGCCGCCAGCACCGTCGGCGGCGACTACGCCCACATGAAGCTCGTTGTCGCGCAGACGCTCACGGCTAACAGCCAAATGGGCGCTGCCGGGCGCCCAGCGGGGATTTCGGTATGTCCGGTTTTGCCTGTTGCCGATTACTTGGAACAGGTCGGTTCCATCAGGGCGAATCGTGTAGACCCCGCTATCGTGGAAGCTTGCGCCAACGCGGGTG
>SLHB01000474.1 GCA_007136375.1 Candidatus Hydrogenedentota bacterium | reverse complement strand
TTCCTCGTAGTCAACCAGTTCACGGTGATTGAGGATAACCGCAACCGCCGGCCGGACATGGTGGTCTTCGTCAACGGGTTGCCCCTGGCCGTCATTGAACTGAAGAACCCCGCCCAAGAACAGGCCACGGTACGCCACGCGTTCAACCAGTTGGAGACCTACAAAGGGGACATCCCGGGCCTGTTCGTGTTCAACGAAGCGCTGGTGATTTCCGACGGGTACGACGCCCGGGCGGGCACGTTGACCTCGGGGTGGGACCGGTTCCAGCCCTGGCGGACCATCGCGGGGGATGCGCTGGCGCCGAAGGGCTCCGTGCAATTGGAGGTGCTGATCAAGGGCCTGTTCGACCGGGGGCGCTTCCTGGACTACGTGCTGCACTTCATCACCTTTGAAGACGACGGCAAGACCGTGGCCAAGAAGGCGGCCGCCTATCATCAATACTGGGCGGTGAACAAGGCGGTGAACTGCACCTTGGAGACCTCCCGGAGCGCCGGGGCCGGGGCTTTGTCCGCGGCGGCGGAAACCGCCGGGAGCTATGGCGGCGCCAAGCGGATCGGCGTGGTCTGGCACACGCAGGGCTCGGGCAAGAGCCTGTCGATGGCCTTTTACGCGGGAAAGATCATTAAACACCCCGCGATGGAGAACCCGACGCTGGTGGTGATAACCGATCGCAACGACTTGGACGAACAGCTGTTCGGGACCTTCAGCGTGAACAGCGGCCTGTTGCGGCAGAAGCCCGTGCAAGCCGAGAGCCGGGAGCACCTCAAGGGCGTGTTGCGCGTGGCGTCGGGCGGGGTGGTGTTCACAACCCTGCAAAAGTTCGAGGGCGGCGGCGCCCTGAGCGGGCGCCACAACATTGTGGTGATAGCGGACGAGGCCCACCGCAGCCACTACGGGTTCAGCGCCAAACTGGACCGGAACTCGGGGGAAATGAAGTACGGCATGGCGAAATACCTGCGGGACGCCTTGCCCAACGCGGCCTTCATCGGGTTTACCGGCACGCCCGTGGAACTGGACGATAAGAGCACCCCGGCGGTGTTCGGCGACTACATCGACAAGTACGACATCCTGCGGTCGGTGGAAGACGGCGCGACGGTGCCGATCTACTACGAGTCGCGGCTGGCGAAACTCGAACTGAACGAGCAGGAGAAACCGGCGCTCGACCCGGCGTTCGAGGAAATCACCGAGGGCGAAGAAGAGACGCAGAAGCAAAAGCTCAAGACGAAGTGGGCCGCGTTGGAGGCGATGGTCGGCGCGCAGAAGCGGCTGGGGCTCGTGGCGCGTGACCTGGTGGACCATTTCGAGAAGCGGCTGGAGGCCATGGACGGCAAGGGCATGATCGTGTGCATGTCCCGCCGCATTTGCGTGGAGCTCTACAACGAGATCGTTGAGCTGCGCCCAGATTGGGGCGGCGATGAGGACGGGACCGGCCAGATCAAGATCATCATGAGCGGGTCGGCGTCCGATGTGGCGGAATGGCAGCCCCATATCCGCACCAAGGCGGCCCGCGAGGGGCTGGCGAAGCGCTTCAAGGACCCGGACGATCCCCTGAAGCTGGTCATTGTCCGGGACATGTGGTTGACGGGTTTCGACTGCCCGAGCATGCACACCATGTACCTCGACAAGCCGATGGCCGGGCATAACCTGATGCAGGCGATCGCCCGCGTGAACCGCGTGTTCAAAGACAAGCCCGGCGGTCTGGTGGTGGACTATCTTGGCGTCGCCGATGCATTGCGGCGGGCGCTGCACACCTACACGGCCAGCGGCGGCAAGGGCCAGGCGACCGTTGACCAAGAACAGGCCGTCACCGTGATGGTGGAGAAGTACGAGGTTATCCGCGACCTGCTCCACGGCTTCGACTACCGCGCCATTCTCAGCGCCGAACCGGCCCGCCGCATGAACGGCGTGGCCCGTGCTATGGACTTCGTGTTGGGATTGGAGGACGGCAAGAAGCGTTACGTCCAGGCCGTGACGGCCCTATCGAAGGCCTTCGCGTTGGCCGTGCCCCACGAACGGGCCATGGCGATCCGGGATGAGGCCGGCCTCTTCCAAGAGATTCGCACGGCGCTGGTCAAGGCGACGACGTCCGAAGGGGAGCGGACACCGGACGAGATGGAGTCGGCCATCCGGCAGTTGGTGTCCCGGGCCGTGTACTCCACCGAGGTCGTGGACATATTCGCGGCGGCGGGCATGGAACGGCCAGACATCTCGATCCTTTCTGACGAGTTTCTGACAGACGTGCGGCATCTGCCCCAGCGGAATCTCGCGTTCGAACTGTTGAAGAAGCTGATCAACGACGAGATAAGAACCCGGATGAAGAAGAACGTGGTTCAGGCCCGTTCCTTTGCCGAAATGCTGGAAGAGTCGGTGCGGAAGTATCAGAACCGGGCGATTGAAGCTGCTCAAGTTATCGACGAGTTGATCCGTTTGGCGAAGGAGATGCGGGAGGCGCAATCGCGGGGGCAAGAGTTGGGGCTGAACGATGACGAGGTGGCGTTCTACGACGCCCTCGCCGACAACGAAAGCGCACGCGAGGTCATGGGCGACGAGCAACTGAAATTTCTCGCCCAAGAGCTCGTCGAGCGGGTCAGGCAGAGTGTGACGGTGGACTGGCAGGTCAGAGAAAACGCCCGGGCGCGAATCCGGGTTCTGGTGAAGCGCCTACTACGGAAGCATGGCTACCCGCCGGACATGCAGCAACGGGCCACCGAGCTTGTGGTGGCTCAAACAGACGCGATCTGCCGGGAATGGGCCGCTACCGGAGCGCGATGAAGCGTGTGCCGCGGTGACAATTCGGGAATGCGCAACGGGGGCTTGGGGGCGGAAGGCGAGCGTAGGGAGCTTGGTGTGGCTGGAATTGGAAATGGAGCGGGATACGGGACTCGAACCCGCGACATCCAGCTTGGGAAGGCGCTCCGGGCGGGCCGTAAACCCTTGTCTGACTTAGACTTACGTTACGTTCAATTGGGAGACGTTTCGGCCAATTTCAACCCGTTTTGTCCCGTTGCGTCTCCCGGGAGACACTTTACGAAGCGGGCCAAGCTCATAAATAGGCTTATAAACGGCCTCAACGTCAAGCACATTCACAGAGTAACATAAACAGGCTAAAAAATCAAGCTAAACTACCGTCTAATCGTGGCGTCTAATCCAGCGTCTAAACGAAAACGGGGGCGCTGTGTTGGCCGCTATGGGGCGAACGCGGGGCACAGCGGGCCGATACACTGGCGGGGGCGCTGGCGTAGGCTGGCGGGGCGCTTGGATGGGCTAGGCTGGCGGGATACAAGCACTTGGGGCGCTCATGGCGGGGGACACCATGGATCGTGGGCTTCCTGTGAGTACAAAACGACGATCACGGCGGGCGCTGGCGGCGCTCATGGGCCACGGGGGCCGCCACGGGGCGCATGAAGCACGGGCCGCGCTGGCGGGCCTCCATCCGGCCGCATGAAGCACGCCACGGCGGGCCGTTGAGCACTTCACGGGGCCGGGCTGGCGTTTGGGCCAATGTTGGCGGGCCTTTGGGGCCGCGCTGTGAATGGACACGGCGGACCGGGGACATGCACACGGCGGCGGCGCTGGATGCTCATGGGCGCTGGCGCTGTGGGGACGGCCGCCAGCGGGGGGACGGGCCACGCCAAGGCCACGG
>SLHB01000516.1 GCA_007136375.1 Candidatus Hydrogenedentota bacterium | reverse complement strand
CGACGCCGAGGGGCAAGTGAGCAACCGGTATGGCGTGCGGGCCATTCCGACGACGGTCATCGTGGGCAAGGACGGCTCGGTCCAGGCCGTGCACATTGGCATGACGCCAGGCCTCGAAGGTCAGTTGCGCGAAGAGTTGACCGTTCTCGCCGGGGGCGGAACATTGACGGACTAGAATACGGCGCCGCGCCTTCTCAGGTCCGGCGCGCGGCGCGCGTTTCGAGTTCTTGCGGCGTTGGGCCCGGGTTCCCCTGGTTGCGGACCCGGGCCCTTCCTTTTCGGAGGCGAGGTGGAGGGGGAGGCGGCGTGAAAGATCGTAGGGCGAAGAAGGAAGGGCGGCGTGTCGCGTTGGTGCTGGGATCCGGCGGCGCCCGGGGCTACGCGCACATCGGCGTTATCGAAGAATTGGAAGCGCGGGGCTTTGAGATCGCCGGCATCGCCGGATGCTCCATGGGCGCGCTCATTGGCGGCGTCTACGCCGCGGGCCAGCTCGGCGCCTACCGCGAGTGGGTATCGAACCTGGACTATCTTGATCTGCTCCGTCTCGTCGATGTTACCTGGAGTCCCATGGGCGCGATACGCGGCGAACGCGTGATGGAGCACATCGGCGAGTTGCTCCAAGGCCAGCGCATCGAATCCCTGCCGATCCAGTTCACCTCCGTGGCGACGGATCTGACGCGGCACCGCGAGGTGTGGTTTCAGGAAGGCCCCTTGGACGAGGCGATACGCGCCTCTATTGCCGTGCCCGGGGTGATTACGCCGCTCTACCGCGAGGGCCGCGCCCTCGTCGATGGCGGACTGCTGAACCCCCTTCCCATGGCCCCCGTGGCGGCCTATCCCGCGGATCTCATCATCGCCGTGAACGCCGCCGCGGAGCGGTCCCGCGCCTCGCTGGACGACGCCATGGAGTCGCTCATGGGGGAGACGCAAACGGCGGAGTCCGGCCGCCTCTCGGCCTTGGCGGAGTGGGTGGAGCGTGTCCGCGGCCAGACGCGCCGCCTTCTCGGACGGGTGGCTGGCGGGAGCGAGGATGAGGAGGACGCTTCCGGCGGGGATGGCGGCGTCTCCGGTGATCCCGGATCGGATGCGCGCTGGGGCAAGCTGGCCCTGCTGCTTCAGTCCTTCGAGGTCACGCAAGCCGCGCTGAGTCAGTACAAGGTCGCTGGGTACCCGCCCGACGTGCTCATCGAGGTGCCGCGGGCCGTGTGCGGCGCCTTTGAGTTTCACAAGGCGCCCCAGCTCATGGAGTTGGGCCGGCGTCTCGCGGCCGAGGCGTTGGGAGGCCATGGCGCGGACAAGGCCGGGGCTTGACGGCCGCGGCGGGACCCGAAAGGCCTAAAGGTCCCGCGCGTATTTGACGTTTTGTGATGTGTGGACCTGTTGTAGGGGCCCCTACGTTCAACTGCGTAACCGGAGTGCTGGCGCGCGCCAAAGGAGAGACGAGTACGTCATGGAGGATCAGAGGAACGAAGCCGTGCTGACGCCGGCCAAAGACGCCATGGCTGTTGTTCTGACAGACCCTGGAGGATTCCTGGATCCGGACGCATTGGCGGATGAGGCGTTGGACCGGCTCAAGGCCATGAACGTGGCGCTCCTTCCCGATCGAAACGCGCTCCTCGAATGGCTGCGGGACGCCCTAGCGGCTTCCGGGAAACTCAAGGGCGCCATTGTCGCGAAGGGGGAGCCGCCTACGCCCGGGGAGGACGGCCGGATCGAATGGGCGAGAAACTTCTTTGACACGGATTTCGCCGTGGACCCCGCCACGGGCGCCGTCAATTACCGCGAACGGCAAGGCGACCCCGCTGTCGAGGCGGGCGAGTTCCTCGCCCGCGTCATACCGCCCGTGGAGGGCAAGGCGGGCCGGGACGTCTTCGGGAAGCCCATCACGCCCCCAAAATCGAAGGGAATCCGGATAACTTCCGGCCCGCGCGTACGTCACGCGCCGGACGAGAATAGCTACTACGCCGAGGAAAGCGGCCGCGTCCGGTTCGTTGGGAACAAGCTCTCGGTGGATCAGGTGTTCACCGTGCCCGGCAGCGTTGGGTTGGAGAGCGGTCACGTCCGCCATCCAGGGGCTATTGTCGTGGCCGAAGACGTGCTTCAGGGATCGCGCGTGAGTGCCGAAGGAGATGTTGAAGTCCGGGGCATGGTGGAGCCAAGCGACATCATCACCGGCGGCAGACTCACCGTCCGTGGCGGTATCACCGGCGGCCCGAGTGTTGCGATAAAGGCCACTGGCGGCGTCAAGGCGCGATACATCCTCGAGGCGGTGATCGAGGCTGGCGAGGACGTCGAGGCGGAGACGGAGATTCTCCACTCCACGATCAGGACGCGGGGCCGCCTCGCGGCGCCCGGCGCACGGCTTGTTGGCGGATCCGTAAGCGCCCTGGGCGGCATCGAAGTGCAGCAGGCCGGCAGCCCGAGCTCCGTGCCCACGAAGCTCACAGCGGCCGAGGATCCGCAGTTGGAGCAGGCTGTCAAGCTTCAGGAAGAACGCATGGCCTCCTACGCCGAGCAGATCCGCCGCATCGAACAAGCGATCGCGCCCATCGAATCGCAAGGGAGTAACGTGCCTCTTGAGAAGCAGCGCGCCCTCGACGGCCTGCGCGCGAAGTTGACGGAGTTTAAAGAAGGCGAGGCGGAAGCGCGCAAGGAAATCGCCGCGATCCGCGAAGAATCGGACAAGCGCACGCGGAAACATATCCATATTGGCAAAGTAGTCTACCCGGACACCATCCTCCGGATTGGCGGTGTAAGCCACCGGGTCATCGATCTGGTGAAGGGACCGGTGAAAGCGATTCTCCACGACGGCCAGATCGAGCTTGTTCCTGCGCTGCGCCAGCGTTGACGCGGTGGGGCGCCGCTCGACTTGAAAGCAAATTGGGCCATACGCCCGAGGAGTATGAGACAAGTCTTATGAAGGTCGAGTACATCAATCCCTTTCTCGAAAGCGCCTTCGAAATGTTTGACCGGATGCTGAAGGTCCAGGCGCAACGGGGGGACGTGACGGTTACCAAGGGAGCGGCGAATCCCCGGGAGATCATGGCCATCATCGGCCTGAGCGGCGCGGTCCGGGGCACGGTTGCGCTGGCCTTTCCCACGGGAACGGCCCTGGCCCTCGTCGGCCGCCTCCTCGAGCAAGAGTTGCGTGTTGTGGACGAAACGGTGTCCGATGGGTTGGCGGAGTTCGTGAATATCGTGGCCGGAAACGCGAAGAGCCGGATGGCGCGGAACGGCCAGGCCATCATCGACCTGAGCCTTCCTACTGTGCTTCGCGGCAGCAGCTTCCAGGTGGATCACCCTTCCAACGCCACGTGGCTCGAAGTCCCCTTTACGAGCGAGCTCGGACCGTTTACGCTCCGGGTGACGTTCGTGATAAATGAACGCTAGTAGAAGGAGACAAGGATGCGGGCTCTCGTTGTTGACGATAGCGCGGTGATGCGGAAGGTGCTTGTGGGCGCGTTGGCGCGCGCCGGCATAACGGACGTCGAGCAAGCCGGCGACGGCGAGGAGGCCGTTGCGGCCGCCGCGAAAGACAGCTACGATATTATTCTTATGGACTGGAACATGCCGAACATGCTCGGCATTGACGCCCTCCGCGTCATCCGCCAGAAGGGCTGCACGGCGCCGGTCTTGATGGTGACGACCGAGG
>SLHB01000334.1 GCA_007136375.1 Candidatus Hydrogenedentota bacterium | reverse complement strand
GACTTTACGTCCGTCGAAGAGCTGGACCTCAAAGGTCATATCGTCCTGATCCGCCTCTGGAACACCTCCCCGCACCGCGACTTCCTCGGTTAGTTCTTTTACCTTATCCGATGCCAGAATAAGACGGCGACGCGTCTCCTTTGTCAGCTTCGCAGGCTCTTGGTGCTGGGGGGTGGTGAATTCAATGGCTTCTCCATCTCGTAGACTTCGACCGATCCTATCGAAGTAGGTGAGGGTTTTTTCGGGGAGGTGCTCTGTCACGGGTTGATTCCGGTCTGCGGCGCTGATCGCGCTAACTACGGCTTCGCGCGCCTGCTCAAAATAGGTTTGGTTCTCAGGAGGGAAGAGCGTGTTTGTTGCAATGATCAGGCTGATGATCGGGATCGCGCTACCGTCTTCCACACCGGTGAGCTTGAACTCTACACCCTCGGTAAATCCACGTGGCGAGCGTTGACGCTCTTGATGGTCACCGAGGTATTTGGCTTTTGCTACTTCGATGATCAATTCCTCCAAGACTGCCAGGTCCTTGAGAAACTCAAGCGGTATCGCGTGATCTTCGAAGCGCAATCCAACCAGTTTCGGGTACAGGAATCGTTCTATGCTCATTGTGTAGCCTCTGGCAGCATCTTGGCGCTCTCCTGTCAGATTCGCTTCAGGTCGGCGTCAATCTCGTCAAGCCGCCCGATTGGGGAGTGTTTCGTGGGGATAGCAGTTGGGATTATTTTCGTAGTAGGTATCGGCTTTCGACTCACTACACCGGGACGAGGCTGTGTGGAAGCCCTTCCGATTGTCCACTTGTGGATGCCTACTTCGCTGATGGGAGGGGCTTCGTTCCCACTGGCGCCGACTCGATCCTGGTGTGGTCGTTGCGTATGCGAACATCCTCGAGTTGTCTCCATCTTCGGCCGGTACCGTCTCCCGTTGGCGCGGGTCAGCCTCCCCGGCGCCGGTAGTGGGGTTACTCCCGGGGGCGTTTGATGTTGTAGGCGCGCATGCGTTGATAGAGGGTGTTGCGGGCGATGCCGAGGGTGCGCGCGGCCTTGGCGATGTTCCAGTCGGTCCGCTCCAGCACAGATAGGACCCGCTCTTTTGGCGCGTTGCCGCCGTTGTCGTGGCGCGCGATGGGCATGGCGCCCGCGCCGTGGCCCCGTTGCCCGGGCCGCAGAAATTCGGACGGGAGGTGCTTGGGCAGGATTTGGGTCTCGCGGCAGACGATGAAGGCCCGCTCCATGCAGTTCTCCAACTCGCGCACGTTGCCCGGCCAGGGGTGCTCCATGAAGATCTCCATGGTCTCGGGCGCGACGCCGGTGATCTCTTTCTTGAAGGCGCGATTAAAGCGGCGGCAGAAGTGTTCGACGAGGACGGGGATGTCCTCCCGGCGTTCGCGCAAGGCGGGGATCTCCAGGCGGATGACGTTCAGCCGGTAGTAAAGGTCTTGGCGAAACTCGCCGTCGTGGATCTTGGCGGTGAGATCTTGGTTGGTGGAGGCGAGGACGCGCACGTCCGTTTTGATGCTGGCGCTGTCGCCCACGCGTTCGAATTCCCGTTCCTGCAAGACGCGCAATAGGCGAAGCTGGAGCCGGGCGGAGATGTCGCCGATCTCGTCGAGGAGAATGGTGCCCCCGTCGGCGGCCTCGAATCGGCCGGCCCGATCGCGGACCGCGCCGGTGAAGGCGCCTTTCACGTGGCCGAAGAGCTCGCTCTCCAGTATGTTCTCGGACAGGGCCGCGCAGTTGACGCGGACGAAGGGCCCTTTGGCCCGGGAGCTGGCGTTATGGATGGCCGCCGCCACAAGCTCCTTGCCCGTGCCGCTTTCACCGCAGATCAACACGGTGGAGTCGGTGTCGGACAGTTCCTTGATGAGCGTGAAGAGTTCGCGCATGCGGCCGCTCCGGCCGATCATGTCCCGGTACTGTTGGGTCTCTTCGACTTGGCGTTCCAGGTAGTTTAGGCGGGTGATGTCCCGCATGGTGAGGACCGCGCCGGTGAAGGCCTGATTCTCGTCGATGAGGGGGGCCGTCTTCACGATGAGGACCTTGTCGCCTTCCGCCGGATCGGTGAACTCGATCCGCGCGTCGACGACGGGCCGGTGGGAGTCCAGCGTCTGCTCCAGCGCGTGGCGCGCGCGCTCCAGCTCCCGAGGCCGCAGGCGCTCGAAGGCCTGCCCTTCGACGCTGTTGTTCACGTTGAGCATGCGCCGCGCCGCTTGGTTGATGTGGCGGATGCGCATGTCGGAGTCCACGGTGACGATGCCGTCCCGCACGCTGTTGAAGATGGCCTCCAACTCGCGGCGGTAGCCTTCCATCTGGTGGGCGTAGTGGTCCCGCTCCTCGGTGAGCCGCTTGCCTTCCAGAGCCAGACGGACCACCCGTTTCAGGGCGTCGCCCGTCACGGGCTTGGGAATGTAATCGAAGGCGCCCAGGCGCACCGCCTCCGCCGCCGTTTCCACGTTGGGCTCGCCGGTGATCATAATGACCGGGCAGTACAATCCGAGATCGCGGACATACCGGAGGAGATCCACGCCCGTCTTTCCGGGGAGGATGATGTCGGTGACGATGGCGTCGAACGCCGTATTCTGAATGTGCTCCAGGGCCTGGCCATAGTCCTCGACGGCCACGGGCTCGTAACCCTCCTCCTCCAGAAACTGAGAGAAGGTCAAGCGCAGCACGGCCTCGTCCTCCACGATAAGCACCCGCGTGGGCGGGGTGGGCGTGTCCGGGGTCATGCCTTCGTTTCCTCCGGCGTCCAAGGGTCTTGGGTTAGGGGCAGGTCCACATGGAACCGGGTGAACCGGCCGAGTTCGCTCTCCACGGAGATGGCGCCGCCGTGGTCCTTGATGATGCCGTCGGAGACGGAAAGGCCCAGGCCCGTGCCTTTGTCCCGTCCCTTCGTGGTGAAGAAGGGATCGAAGAGCCGGTCGATGTGGGCCGGCGCGATGCCCGCGCCGTGATCCGCGATGGTCAAGCGCAGGAAGGGCCGTCCCATGTAATCCGTCTCCCTCGCGGAGATGGCCAGGATCTTGTCGTCATCGGGTCCCGGAAACCGCTCGTCCAGGGCGTGGAGGGCGTTGATGGCGAGGTTCATGACGACTTGCTGAAGTTGTTCGCTGCGGCATTGCAGTTTCGGGAGATCCTCGGGCACGTCCACCTGGAGATCCACATGGGATTTGGTCATCTTCTTCCGGGTTAGGGACAGCACGGCCTCCACCACGTCGCAGAGCCGCGCCGGGCTGTGGTGCTCCTTGTCCTGCCGCGAGAACATGAGGAGGTTGCGCACGATGGTGGCGATGCGGTTGGCTTCCGAGCGGATGAGTTCGGCGAACTGATGCTCCTTGCTCTTCGCCTCGAACCGTTTCAACAGGATGTCCGCGCAGTTGATGATGCCGTTCACCGGGTTGTTGATCTCGTGGCCCACGCCCGCGGCCAATTCGCCGATGGACGCCAGCTTCGAAGCCTGGATGACCTTCGTCTCGGCCTCGCGCCGCTCCACCGTCTCGCCCAGGACGCGGGCGATGGCCTCAATGAGGTCCCGCTCCTCGCCGAGGAAGGAGCCCGCCTCGAAGTCCTGCCGCTCTTCCAGGTAAAAGACCTCCACCCGGCCCCGGCGCCGCCCCGCGACCACGATGTCCGCGCCGAGCCGCCAGGGCGTTTCGGAAAACTCGGTCGTTTGGTACACGTCGTCGTCGAAGGTGACGCGGACCCGGGTGATGTCGGGATAGGTGAAGGCGGGGCGCACGAGCTTGACCACTTCGCGGAAGATGTCGGCCAGCACGTCCCGCGCGCGGATGACCTCGCCCACGCGGTAGAGGCACGTCAACTCGATGTTCCGCTTGTTGAGGTCGCTGAGAAGGCGGTCCTTTTCCTCCTGCACCTGCTTGCGCTGCGTGATGTCGTGGACAATGCCCGTGAAGAAGCGGCGGTTGTCCAAGCGGACCTCGCTGACGGACAACTCGATGGGGAATACGCTGCCGTCTTTGTGCCGCGCCGTGAGTTCCCGGCCAATGCCGATGATCTTCGCGTTGCCGGTGTTCCGGTAGTTGGCCAAGTAACTGTCGTGCTCATCGCGGTAGGGCGCCGGCATGAGCATGCTCACGTTCCGGCCTTGGACCTCCTCGGCCGTGAAGCCGAACAGGCGCTCGGCGGCGGGGTTGAAGTATTCGATGACGCCATGGTCGTCGATGGTGATGATGCCGTCCACCGCGGATTCCACGATGGCGCGGGTCCACTCGTCGCTCTCCCAGAGAAACTCCTGGGCCGCTCTAGGGGACTCCACGGGCCTTACGAAGGCCACCGCGGAATCCTTCCCGCCGTTCAGGCCTTTTTTCGGCTCCATGCTTACGCTCACGTCCAACCGGCTCCCGTCCTTGTGGAGGTGGACCGTGTGCAGACTCCGGAAGGACTCGCCGTTCAGGACCCGGCCTAGATGGCCCTGAAAGGCGTTGGCCATGTCTGCCGGCAGCAGCTTCGTGACGGGTTCGCCGGAGATCTCGCTCTCCGCGTATCCGTAGAGGGTTTCGGCTCCCGGCGTCCATCGGGTGACCTTGTGATCGGCCGAGATCTCGAATATGGGCCGCCGCTCGAGGTCGGGACTGGCTTCGCGCAGACGCCGTACGGGGCATGAACCCCGGGCGTTGTGTTCAGGATTGGCCATTATGGTGTTCAATCGTGTTCAAATCGGCTCAAAATATGGAGGATTCACGCTCGAGTGTTCACGCAATTGTATCAGGATTGTGCAATCCCGAGCAAAAGTGTTCAGTCCTCCGAGATCGCCGGGTTACGCTGACAGCGCCGGGGGATGTAAACGGCCCAACGGAGCCTCCTTGATCCGGCGATGGGGGAGTCCGGTTCAATCCACGACGCCCAGGACGGCGTTGATAATCCACTGAATGTCCGCCGCGTTCACGGCGCCCGTCTGGTGCACGTCGGCCAGGCCCGGGTCCGGAACGCCGAGTTCAAGGCCCAAGGCCGCGTTGATGGCGAGCTGGACGTCCGAAGCGTTGCGCACGCCGTCTTCGTTGATGTCGCCGACCATGCGGTCCGGCGCAATGCGGTATACGGCCCCCGGGCTGTGGCTTACGATGTAGAGGCTGCCCCGGGCGTCCTCGCCGAAAGACGCGATGCGGCCCAGGCCGTCCGCGTCCGGCGGGTCCAGCTCCGCGGTCCGGTCCGTCAGTTCCGTGACTTCTCCCTCGGCGAGACGGAAGCTCTCCACCGTGCCGCGCATGAAGTCGCCGAAGATGTAGCGCCCCCTGAAGTACGGCATGCCCCGTCCCCGGAACACGTAGCCGCCCGTCACCGAGGCGCGTTGGTCCGGCGTCAAGGGATAATCCAAGACCGGCGGGGTGAGGCCGGGGTCTGTGCCGCAGGAGCCGTCGCCGCCGCGGCACGCGAAACCCTCCGCGATGGGCCAGCCGTAGTTCTCGCCGCCGGAACTGTCCGTGGGTTGCACGTTGATCTCTTCCCGGGCGTTTTGGCCTACGTCGCCCATGTAGAGGTCCCCGGTCTCGCGGTCGAAGCTGAAGCGCCACGGATTCCGCAGGCCATAGGCCCAGATTTCGTCCCGGGCCTCGTCGTCGTCCACGAAGGGGTTGTCCGGGGGGATGGCGTAGCCAGTCTCCACGTCCACGTTGATGCGCAGGAGTTTGCCTAGCAAGGAGCCAAGGTCCTGGGCCCGGTCCCTGGCGTCGCTGCCGCCGCCGCCGTCTCCCGTTCCGATGTACAAGTACCCGTCCACCGGACTGAAAGCGAGCATGCCGCCGTTGTGGTTCGCCTGATCTTGTTCGAAGGTGAGGATGGGGGTTCCACTGTCCGGCAGAGCGCGGCGCGGGTCGCCGGGATCCACCGCATACCGGGCGACGACCGTATCGCCGTCCAAGTCGGTATAGTTCAGGAAGAATAGGCCGTTGTTCTCGTAGCCTGGATGGAACGCCAGCCCGAGAAGGCCCCGTTCGCCGCCCACCGACACTTGCGGCTCGGGATCTTGCAGGTCCAGAAAGGGCTCCGCGAGCACTTCGCCGTCCTCGATGATGCGTATCCGCGCCCAGTTCTGTTCGAGGACAAAAAGCCGGTCCGCGTCGTGGGGCGGACTCGTGACAAAGAGCGGTTGCTCAAGGCCGTCCGCCACAAGTTCCGTGGCCAGGCCATAGCTTTGGGCGGCGGCTGTTCCAGACAATAGGGCGGCGCAAGCGAGGGCGCGCGCGATGGTAAGTAGGATCATGACTTTCCTCCGATAGCGAATGAAGCCGGCGATGCGTTGTACTGCGGCCAGGTGGCGTTTCAACCGGATAACGGGCGGAAACAGGCCGCGCCGTCATGCTATACTGCCGCCGCCTTCGTCCCCGGAAGCCGTTTGTGGCGCCTGCCCGCGCTGGGGATTAAGTCTACGCAAGTTCTGCCAATTCAGCAACGAATCCAAGCGGAGTGAGGGACAGAGCATGAGTTTTCCGATTGATGTGAGCCAATATAAGCCGCTTTCGTTCGAGCTCGGGGAATCGGACTTGAGTTCCGAGAAGAAGGCCCAGCTTGAAGCGAATATCCAGCTTTACCGCGACACCATAATATTCTTTACCGCCGTCGCCGCCGCCAAGGGGTTGAGCGGGCATACGGGCGGCCCCTACAGCATCGTTCCCGAAACGCTCATCGCCGAGGGTTTCATGCGCGGCGGCGACAAGGTGTATCCCGTCTGTTTCGACGAGGCCGGCCACCGTGTCGCGATTCAGTACGCCTTGGCCGCGTTCAACGGTGAAATGCCCTTCGAGAAACTGCTTCATTACCGTGAGGCTGACGAAGGCCTTTATGGGCACCCCGAGTTGGACCTGTCCCTCGGGATCAAGTTCAGCAGCGGCCGCCTGGGCCACATGTGGCCCTTCGCCAATGGCGTGGCTATGGCTCACCCGGACATGCAGGTTGTCGTGTTGGGCAGCGACGGTTCGCAACAGGAGGGCAACGACGCCGAGGCTGCGCGCCTGGCCGTGGCGCAGCAGCTTAACGTGAATGTCCTTGTTGACGACAACAATGTCACCATCTCCGGCCACCCCCGGGAGTACCTGCCGGGGTTCGACGTGGCGAAGACGCTGGAAGGGCACGGCGTGGCCGTGGACACGGGCGAAGGCGAGGACCTGGACAGCCTGTACAAGCGCATTCAGAAAGCCTTGAACAGCCAGGGGCCCTGCGCCCTCGTCAATCGCCGGGTTATGGCGCCGGGCGTCCCCGGGCTTGAAGGGAGCCACAAGGGCCATGACGTGGTGCCCGTCGATATGGCCATCACCTATCTGGAGGAGCGCGGCCACGACGGCGCCGTCGACTACCTGAAGAAGGTGGAGAAGCCCAAGTCCGATCGGGTCTACATGGGCAGCACGAAGGACGTGGGGAGCAACCGCACCGAGTTTGGCAAGATCATTTGCGACATCCTGAAGCCCATGAGCGAGACGGAGCGCAAGGAGCAGGTCATGATCATCGACTGCGACCTGGAAGGCTCCACGGGCATCAAAGCGATCCGCGACGCCTACCCCGACGTGTACGTGCGGGGCGGCGTCATGGAGCGGGGCAACTACTCCGCGGCGGCCGGCTTCGGCTTTGAGAAGGGACGCCAGGGCGTCTACGCCACCTTCTCCGCCTTCCTGGAGATGGTGGTGTCCGAAATCAACATGGCCCGCCTCAACGAGAGCAATGTCCTCGCCCACTTCTCCCATGCGGGGGTCGACGACATGGCGGACAACACCTGTCACTTCGGCATCAACATCTTCTTCGCCGACGGCGGGCCCCTGGAGCTGAGCGAGCACACCCGCCTGTACCATGCGGCGGACGCGCACCAGCTCTGGGCCATCGTGCCGCGGATTTTCAACGACCCAGGCCTCCGCTTCGTGTTCACCACCCGGTCCAAGGTCCCGTACATCCTCAACGAGGCGGGCGATCCCTTCTTCGCCAAGGAGAGCGGCTACGTCTTCACGCCTGGGAAGGATGAGGTGATACGGGAGGGCGGCGCCGGCTATGTGGTCTCCTATGGCGAGATGCTTTACCGCGCCCTGGACGCCGTGGAGCGTCTGCGCGCCGACGGCCTGGATGTCGGGCTCGTCAATAAGCCGACGCTCAATGTGGTGGACGAGGACATGATGCAAACCCTCGGCCGGGCGCCTTTCGTGCTGGTTGTGGAAAGTCAGAACAAGCAGACCGGCCTTGGCAGCCGCATGGGCTCCTGGTTCCTGGAGCGCGGTCTCGCCCCGGCCTACGCGCATCTCGGCGTGCACCGCCAAGGCCATGGCGGCATGCCGGAGCATATGGCCCATCAGGGCATCGATTCCGCCGACATCCAGGCCAAGGTTAAGGCCCTGCAAGGCGCCGGCGCGCCGGCGAAGTAGGGCCGCGCGTCCAGCGAAAGCGTTTGCGGGCGTCTCCGGGCCGTGGCGGCTCCACGCCGGGGGACGCCCGCTTCTCATGTGAATTGCGTCTGCGCGCCGGGAGAGGAGGGTGAAGCGCCCATGGTGATGAATGGGATGATGTTCGCCGCAGGCCTCCTCTACCTAGCGTTGGGGGCCGAGGTCCTCGTACGGGGAGCGAGCCAGCTCGCGGCGCGGTTCCGCGTTCCGTCCCTCGTGATCGGCCTCACTGTGGTCGCCTTTGGCACCTCCATGCCCGAGTTCGTGGTCACCGTCGCCGCGTCGGCGCAAGGGAACAGCGCTGTCGCCCTGGGTAACGTCGTGGGCAGCAACATGTTCAACATCCTCGCCATTCTGGGGCCCGCCGCGATCATTGCGCCCCTGGTGGTGCGGGCGGTGGTGGTGCGGCGCGAGGTCCCCATCCTGATCGGCGTGACGCTCGCCTTTCCCCTTCTCCTGTTGAACTCGCGCCTCGGCCGCTTGGAGGGCGCCATCCTGCTCCTGGGCCTGTTCGCCTACGTCTGGCTGAGCCTGCGCTTTTCCCGCCGCGAGGCGCCCGAGATCGCGGAGGAGTACGACCACCTCCTAGAAGACGAGAGCGAACCGACCACCGGCCGCAACATCGCCTACATCGTGGCCGGGGTTGTCCTTCTCGTGGGCGGGGGCCATCTCCTCGTGGAAGCCGCCGTCTCCATGGCCCACGCCATGGGCGTCAGCGGCCGCGTGATCGGCTTGACCCTCGTCGCCGCCGGCACGTCCTTGCCCGAACTCGCCACAACGCTCATCGCGGTGCTCCGCCGGGAGACGGACATCGCCGTCGGCAATGTCATTGGCAGCAACATTTTCAATCTCCTGGGCATCGCCGGCGTCGCAAGCCTCATTCATCCCATCGAGGCGCCCGCCGCCGTGCTCTACTTCGACCTCCCTGTCCTAGCGCTCGCTACGTTAGCGACTTTCCCCATCCTTCTGTCGGGCCAACGGGTCTCCCGTCTGGAGGGCGTCCTCTTGACCACCGCCTTCGTGGTCTACGTGGCCGTGCTGATCTACTTCCGCTAACGCGGCGTCCGGTTGGATTTCCTTCGGGCGTTCCGCCACAATGAGCGGGAGGGGGCCCTGGCCATTCCGGTCAGCGGTGCTTCCTGTTTCCAATGCGATTGCGGAATAAGGAGGTCTTTATGACAGGCGACGACAAGCTTTCCGCCCAAGGGAACTCCATGTCCCGGCGCCAGTTTCTACACCGCGCCGGCATGACGGCCGCGGGGGCGGGCCTTATGGCCGCCGCGTCCCGCCACCGGGTCCGGGCGGGAACCGGCAGATACCGCACGGTCCTCATCGGCAGCGGCTGGTGGGGCATGAACATCCTCCGAGACGCCCTTGCTTCCGGCGAATGCCAGGCCGTCGCCCTGTGCGACGTGGACCAACGCCACCTCAACGAAGCGGTCGACGAAGTGGAAGATCTCACGGGAGACCGGCCCGCGGCCTACACGGATTACCGGGAGATGCTCGAACAGGAGCATCCGGACATCGCCATTGTCGGCACCCCCGACCACTGGCATTGCCTCAACACCATCGACGCCGTCAAGGCGGGCGCCCATGTCTTCGTTGAGAAGCCCGTCGGCCACACCATCAAGGAAGGCCGCGCCATGGTGAACGTGGCCCGGGAGGCGGATCGCGTCGTCCAAGTGGGGACGCACCGCCGCGCCTCGCCGCACAACATGTCCGCCATGGAGTTCCTGCGCGAGGGCAACGCGGGGCGGATCGGCATGGTGCGCTCCTTTGTCCATTACCATGGCGGGCCGGAATCGCCCCAGCCTAACGAAGAGCCGCCGGATGAGCTCGATTGGGACATGTGGTGCGGACCGGCGCCCCTGCGCCCCTTCAACAGCCGCATTCACCCCCGGGGCTTCCGCAACTTCATGGACTACGCCAACGGTCAACTGGGCGACTGGGGCATTCATTGGATGGACCAAATCCTCTGGTGGACCGACGAGAACTACCCTAAGCGGGTCTCTTCCACCGGCGGCCGTCTCATCCGCGGCGAACCCGTGTTGAACGAGGACGAACAGACCTCCGACGGGCCGGACACCCAAGTGGCCACCTTTGAGTTCGAGGACTTCGTCGCCACCTGGGAGCACCGGCAGTACGCGGGCAACGACGCCGAGAACCACAACATCGGCTGCTACTTCTATGGCACGGAGGGCACGCTCCATCTCGGGTGGCTCGACGGGTGGACCTTCTACCCCTCCGATCCCAACGCCGAGGAAATTCACGAGGAGCCCACACTGCACACCAACGATCACCACAACATCCCCGAACTCTGGGACGACTTTATGGAGTCCATCAAGAACGGCCGCAAACCCATCTGCGACATCGAGTTGGGCCACTACTCCACGAACATGAGCCTTCTCGGAATGTTGTCCCTCAACGTCGGCCGCAGCCTTGAGTGGGACGGTGAGAACGAGGAAGTGATCGACGATCCCGAGGCCAACGCGCTGTTGAGCCGCGAATACCGGGGCGACTGGGAGTATCCCGAGGTGTAGCGTCCTAGACGCCCCATCCCCCCGCAACGTACCGTGGTTGATGGCGGAGCCGTGGTGGTCCCGGTGGCGCAACGCTTCGGTGGACGCCGCGGCTCCACGTTTCTTGGCTGGAGGGTGGGCGCAAAAAGGAGAGGACCCGGCCCAGGGAGGAAGGCCGGGTCCCGCAACGCATCGGGGAGAGACAACGCGTTTGGAGAAGAGTGTATGGGCGGCCTTGGAGGCGCGCCGTTGTGTTCTGTCCCGGTGTATCGGCGGCGGGACGGCCGCGCTTAAGCCGCGGCGTCTCGGCTCAAGAACTCCGGTGTGCACAGGGCGGCGATGGAGTTCACGATAACGTCGGGTTGATAACCGTAGTGCTGGAGATCGCCCTCGGACGTGCCGCCGCTTAGGACCAGAACGGTGCGGTAGCCCATTTGAACGCCGCCAAGGATGTCGGTCTCCATCGTGTCGCCGATGATGGTCGTTTCCCCGGCGGAGAGTCCCAGTTCCTTGCGGGCGGCCCGCATCATGATGGGGCTTGGCTTGCCGGGGCTGAAGGCTTTCACGCCGGTGGCCGTCTCGATCATGGCCGTGGTGGCGCCGCAACCGGAGCGAAGGCCGTTCGCCGTGGGGCAGCTTGGATCCAGGTTGGTGGCGACCAGCTTGGCCCCGTTCATGACCATGCGCACCGCGGCGTCGATCATCTCGCACGTGAACGTCCGGCCCTCGCCCACGACCACGTAGTCCGGGTCCTGGTCCACTATGGCGTAGCCGTTCTCGTGCAGCGCTTGGAGGAGGCCTCCTTCGCCGATGACATAGGCGGCGCCGTGGGGCTTCTGTTGCGCGAGAAAGCGGGCTGTCGCTATCGCGCAGGTGAAGATGTGCCGCTCTTCCACGTTGACGCCCATGCGGCAGAGCTTCGTGGCCACGTCACGGCGGGTGCGTTGGCTGTTGTTGGTTAGGAACATGAACGGCACGCCTTCGTCGCGAAGGGCGTGGACAAACTCGATGGCGCCGGGGATCATTTCGCTCCCCCGGTAGATGACGCCATCCATGTCGATGAGGTACCCCTGTCTCATGGGTGGTTCTCCTTAGCGCTGGGCGGCGCGGGCCGTCCAGCGGGTGTTTGTTTCGGGTTGCGATGGAAATAAAGCCTTGGAGCGGCTGATATTGCATCTTCGACGGCAGTATGCCCGCCCCCCGTTTCGGCCGAATTGGATTTCGGTGAGATTTCCGTCACGGCGTCCGGCGGCGAAGGCCGGCGGGGCGGCTTGCATAACTGCGGCAGCTCAAGAGCAAGTTTGGCGCCAACACGATTCCAAGAGCCATAAGTTCTTTTATAGCAAGTGTTTATGCGGGCTACTTGGGATGTCCTTATGCGGGCACGGGTTACGCGAATGTAGATTTCTGGATCGCGCGCTACGCGGATGTCGTATTGGCCCCCCGGTGTACGTGAGAGCGTCCCTGACAAATCCCGGCGCGCTTGGTACAATAGGGGCTCCTTTCCGCGCCATTTCAGTCCAATCAGCGGAGGTTCATCATCAGATGCCGCGCGATGCGGCGGAGGATTGCAAGAACATGGGTGTTACGGTGACCTTTCTCGGCCATTCGGCCGTGCACATTGACGACGGTGACAAGAAGATCATTATCGACCCCTTTCTGACGGGGAACCCTTCGGCAAGCGCCACGCCGGATCAGCTTCAGGCCGACATGGTGTTGCTCACCCACGATCACGCCGATCACGTGGGGGACACCGAGCATTTCCTGAAGCAAGGGGCCACGTTTGTTGGCATCTTCGAGTTGGCGGAGCACTACGCCGGAAAGGGGTACACGGCGGAGGGCATGAACATCGGCGGCTCCATCGAAGTGGACGGCGTCACGCTCCACATGACCCATGCTCTCCACACCTGTCACACGGGCCACTGCGTGGGATTTATCGTGGAGACGAAGGATCGGCAGATTTACCATGCGGGGGACACCGGCCTTTCCATGGATCTGCGGCTGCTCAAGGAGTTCTTCAATATCGATGTGGCCTTCTTGCCGATTGGCGACCGCTTCACCATGGGACCTGAATCGGCGGCCCGCGCCGCGGAATGGATCGGCGCCCAGCGGGTCGTGCCGATTCACTACGGCACCTGGCCGCTGATTCCGGGGGATCCCAAGCGCTTCGCCCAACTCGTGGGCGATCAAGCGGCTGTCCTGAAGCCGGGCGAGTCCCTCACCATCTGAGCGCGCGCCCGTGTTTTGCGTTGCGCGGCGCAATCGGGTAGGGTAGAACCCATCCCACCAGCCCGCCCGGGGCCGGGGGAGAGCGGAGCCTGATCCAGTCCATCTAAGAGGCGCACCCCATCAAGGAAGGAGCACGTGTAATGAAGAGAGCCATCGCGACAGTAGCGGTACTTTTCGCTTGCGGAGCCTTTGCAACGCCGTTTAGCTTCGAACAGCGCATGAACCTGAAGGTCGACGGCGTGCCGTGGCTTGGCACGGTGAATACGCCGATTATCGAGGCCGACGAGGATCTGCGCTACGAGACCTTCAAGGTGTACACCCACCTCTACGATTTCGAAGGGAACGAGCGCATCACCAAGGGGTCCGAGGGACAGTTCTCCCACCACCGCGGCCTGTTTATCGGATGGAACCACACCGACGTGGGCGATACGCGCTATGACACCTGGCACATGGGCAACTCCAGCCAGAACCACATCGCATGGCTGGACCTGTACGCCGGGGATGACAGCGCCCGTCAGGTTCAGGAGATCCATTGGAGCGACGAGGACGGCGTCCCCTTC
>SLHB01000332.1 GCA_007136375.1 Candidatus Hydrogenedentota bacterium | reverse complement strand
TATTGTAGACGGACAGTGATTGCCGCTTTTGCGCGCGAGTTTTTCGAGAATCGAGCCCCATCCGCCTTTCCACGGCGGCGCCGCCGGGGTCTGTTTCGCGAAGTGCATGCATTGGGGCGCCCTGACGTATTATGATGGGCGCGTTCCGGCGGCGGTTCTGGCTGGCGGGAGCCGCCGTCTTCATCCCGCGCCACGTTCTTATTCGGAAACAGCATGCCCATACGTTTGATCCATACAGCCGATATCCATTTGGATATGTGTTTTGCTGGCGCGGGGTTCCCGCCGGGCTTCGCCCAGCGCCGGCGGCAGAGCCTGCGCGACGTGTTCAGCCGCATCGTGGAGCGGGCGGGGGAGTGGCCGGCCGACGCCTTGCTCATCGCGGGGGATGTCTTCGAGTTGGACCGGGCCGGGCGGGACACGGCGAACTTCCTCGCGGCGGTTTTCGAGGGCGCGCCTCACGTCCCGGTGTTCATCGCGCCGGGCAACCATGATCCCTGCTCGCCCCACTCGCCCTATGTCACGGAAGACTGGCCGGACAACGTGCACATCTTCCGGCGTCCCCAGTGGGAGCGGCGGGATTTGGTCCACGTCCCCTTGTCGGTCCACGGCTTCGGTTTCGACGGTCCGGATGTGTCCCACAATCCTTTTGGCGAGTTGGCGGTCCCCCATGACGACGGACGGGTTCACGTGGCCGTGGCCCACGGTTCGGCCCGGGGCCATCAGCCCGAGGGCAAGGCGGCTTATGCTCCTTTCGATGTGGAGACGGCGGCGCCGGCGGGCCTGCGCTATCTCGCCTTGGGGCATTTTCATGGCATGACGGAGGCGCGGGGCGCCCATGGGGGCCGGGTGTTCTATAGCGGTGCGCCGGAGGGCCACGGCTTCGGGGAGACGGGGATGCGCGGCTACCTCGAGGTGCTGATCGAGGACGGCTCCGTGGACGTGAAGCCCGTGCCGTCGGCGCAGGCCGTGTACCACAATCACCGCCTTGATGTCTCGGGCATGACCAACGCGCAGGAAGTGGTGGGCGCCATCCGCGCTTTGCCCCGGGAATCCGGCAAGACGAACCTGGTCCGCGTGACGCTTACGGGCGCGGCGGCTCCGGCCCTGCAGGAGGCGATTCCCGCCGTGCGGGAGAGCGTGGGGGACGTCTTCGCCTATTTGGAGGTGGTGGACCAGACGGTTCCCGAGGACGACTACGAGGATTTGGCGCAGGACGCGACGAGCTTGGGCATGTTTCTCCAGCAAATCAACAAGGAGATCGAAGACGCGGGCTCGGAGGCGCGGCGGGCGATGTTGCTGCGGGCGCGGCAGGTGGGTTTGTTCGCCTATCGGGGACAGCCGTTGCCCATACGGGGCTTGGAAGGGAGCTGACGGTGCACATCCGGAAACTCTGGCTGGACGGATACGGACGCTTCTCGGGCCGCGTGGTGGAGTTGCGCCCGGGCTTCCAGATTGTCGCCGGCCCCAACGAGCAGGGCAAGACCACCGTACGCAGTTTCATTGGCGACATGCTCTACGGGCAGAAGCGGAGCACGGTCCAACGCCTGTATGACGACAGCCACGAACTGCGCCGCCCCTGGGGCGATCCCAGCGTCTACCGCGGCCGCATGCTGTATGTCCTCGATGACGGCCGTGAAATCGAGATTCACCGGAACTTCCACCGGGAGCACGAGGCGATCCAAGTCTTTGACCGGACCCACGCGAAGGAGATTACGAGCGAGTTTCCCCAACTGCAAAACCGGGAGGTCACCTTCGCCGAGAGCCATTTGGGCCTGAGCAAGGCCGTTTTTCTGAGCGCGGCGACGATTAGCCACGCCACGTTGGAGCGCCTCGGCGACTCGAACGCGATGGCGCAAATCCGCGAGAAGCTCTTGTCCCTCGCCGACACGGGCGACAGGGAAGGCTCCGCCGACGGCGCCTTGCGCGTGCTGGACGAACGCTTGACCGCGATTGGCAAGCCGAATGCGCGGACGCGGCCCTTGCCCGCCGCGAAGAACAAGCTGGCCGAGTTGGACGAAGAGATGCGGGCCGCGCGGGATCTTGCGGATCGAGTGGCTCACGAAGAAGCGCGGCGCCGCGCCCTGCAGGAGGAGCTGGCCGCCTTGCGGGCCGAGCAGGCCCAGGTCGACGAAAAGCTTGCCGCGTTGGAGCAGGCCGCGCTGGCGGGCCGCGTGAAGGAAGCGCGCCGCCTGCGGGACAGCGCCGACGCCGCCGCGGAACGGTGCGCCGCCCTGAGCGGGGCCGCGGAGTTTCCCCTGGACCGCGTCCAGGACGTGGAGCGCCAGGTCAACGCCATCGCCCAAGCGCGGAACCAGTTGGAGCGGGGCGAGGGGGAGCGGGCGCGCCTTGTGGAGGCCATCGCCGCGGAGCGCGAGCGCATCGGCCCCGCCGCCGAAGGGTTGGAGGAGATACCGGACACCTGGGATCAGCAGCTTCAAGCGTTGGAGCAAGAAGCGCAACGCCTGCAAGAGCGGATGGACGGCCTGGACGCCTCGTTGGAGCAACTGCGTCAGCAGGAGGGGGAGGCCCGGAAAACGCTGGAGACCCTTCCCGATTTCAGCCAAACGGGCGAGGACCCCATCAATTGGCTGACGCAACTGTCGAATTCGTTCCTGCGCAACGTGAAGGATCGTGACGAAGAGGTGGCCGAACGGGTGCGCCTGCGCAAGCTGGCCCAGGAGCAACGGGAGCACGCCGCGCCCTTGCGCGAGATCTTTGACGGCCGCACAACCCTGACACAACAGGCGCGGGATCATGAGATGGCGGCGAAGCTCGCCGCGCAGCATCTGGACCAAGTCACTCAGCACACGGAGAACCTGCGCAACAACCTGGAGGAGGAGGACGCGTCCACACCGCGGGACTTCTGGCTTGCCGGGCTGAGCGTCGTGGCGATGGTGGCGTTCGCCTTCGGCTGGTACGTTACGGACAACCCCGGCGTGCTGATTCCCATCGCGTTGAGCGCCCTGCTGCTCCTGTACACCTTGGGCAACATGGCCTACACGCGGAAGAGCTCCGCTGGCATGCGGACCGAATTGCGCCAGGCCGAGGCGGAAAAAGAGGAAGTCGCCGCCGAACTCCGGGCGAATCAGGAGCGGTTGGACGCGATCCTCCGGGAAGCCGGATGCGAGTCGGTGCGCGAGTTGGAGGCGCAGCACGACCGCTACCGCGCCGCCATGTCGGATTTGGAGCGCACCACCGGGTCCCTGACCGAACAGGAGGAGCGGGCGCGGGAAGCGGAGGATCACGCCGCGCGCCTGCTGGAGCGGGTGAAGGCTTCCTTCGCCACGGTGGGCGAGAGCATCGAAGGCGAGGGCGACGTGGAAGGCGCGGCCCAGCGGGCCATGGCGCGCTACCAGGAGTACCGGGACGCCAAGCGCCGCCTGGGCGATTGCCAACGGCAGATCAAGAAGCTTACGGAAAGCCGGGCGGAGGTGGAGACCGCGTTGGACGAAAAGACGCGGGAACAGCGCCGCGCCGCCCTCGCGCTCCGGGAGATCATGCGGAATAATGGCTTTTCCGACGAGAAGAAGTACACGAGCGCGTTGGAGGCGTTGCGGGCCTACCGCATCCGCAGCGCCAACCATCAGAGCCGCCGGGGCCGGTTGGACACGCTGAACGAGCAGTTGGCCGACCTGGACGGGCGGCTGGAGGAAGAGCGGCAAGCCTTGGAGG
>SLHB01000221.1 GCA_007136375.1 Candidatus Hydrogenedentota bacterium | reverse complement strand
CTGAGCAAGTCGCAGCACGTCAAGAATCTCATGGACCGGGTGCTCCTAAAAACCAAGCTGATCGGCGACCTCATCCAGAAAGTGGCCGTCGCCCGCTTCGCGCGCACCCTTGGCACCCTCATCACCTCGGGTGTGCCCATCCTGCAATCCCTGCGCATCACGAAGGAAACCATCGGCAACGTCGTCATCGAAAACGCCGTGCAGAGAGTGCATGACAGCATTAAGGAAGGGGACACCATCGCCCAGCCCTTGGACGAATCGAAGGTGTTTCCGCCCATGGTCGTAAACATGATCGACGTCGGCGAAGAAACGGGAAGCCTGGACGCCATGCTTATGAAGGTGGCGGACATCTACGACGCGGAAGTGGAGGCGGCCGTTGAGGTCATTCTGCGGCTCATCGAGCCCGCCCTCATCATCTTCCTCGGCGGCGTTATCGGCTTTATCGTTATCGCCTTGTACCTGCCGATTTTCTCACTCGCCGACCAAATGAGCGGGATGTAGTGTATAATTGGGGAGCAACGTTGTTCGCATGCCCGTGGAGGCGCTAAAAGGAGCAGGCAAGATGTCGCGTAAGTCGGGCTTTACCCTTATCGAATTGTTGGTGGTCATCGGGATCATCTCGATCCTCGCCGCCGTGGTGGTTCCGCGGGTGACGGACTGGATCTCCCGGGGCCGCATGACACGGGCCGTGTCCGAGGTCCAGAACGCCGAACTGGCCATGACCCAAATGCTGAACGACGCGGACCGGCAGAACTTCCGCGCCTTGTTCGCGGAATTCCCCCCGGCCGACGAAATCCAGAACTGGCTCGGCGGCCAAGCCATGAACCACTTCGACGCCGCCGTTCAGATGTACACCAACGTGTTCTATGTCCTGCTCCGGCAAGGGCGGAACGGCGCCGAAGACCTGCAAAACAGCTATGGCGTGCGCCTCCACGAGGACGTGCGGTCGCGCCTGGCCGCCACGTATATGGACATCGGCCAGGACCCGTGGGGCAACCTTTACCGCTTCTGGCCCGGGCCTTGGAACCGGCAGATGGAGCAGACCTACGGCCCGAACGGCCTGCAAGTCTTCAACCATGATCCCATTAATAATTCCGGCCGCGTCGCAGTGCCCTTCCGGGGCTTCCGGCCCGGCTTGGAAGACCAGAACACCGGCGAATTCTGGCCGTATATCTACGACCAACAGCGGAAGATGGAAGCCGACCAACGCATTCCTGGCAACCCGCGGGCGGACGGCCGTCCCGGGTTCCCCGCGCCGGACAATCTGCCCATTTACATCTACTCTCCCGGCGCCGACGGCGTGTCGAATCAAAACTACCGGCCCGAAGACGCCATGGACATGGAGCGGGTCGGCGGCGGCGACGACGTCAACAACTGGGACAACGAGCAAGGCTGGAGCGGGTTCTACACCAACTAGCCTTGAGCCAGCGCGGCCGTCCTGGCGGACGGCCGTGGGACCGGCGGGGAGCTGAGGATCGGCCGCGCGCGGCCACAACGCAGAAAGGCGCCACGACATGAAGACGAGGCGGAGAAAGGATCAAGGCTTCACGCTGATGGAGCTGATCGTGGTCCTGGCCATTGCCGGCATGTTGGCGGCGATCGCCGTGCCGACCTTCGCCCGCCTGGCGGCCTATGTCGGCGATGACGTGCGCAACGGGGCCCGCGATTTGAGCGCCGCGTTGCGCGCCGCCCAGACCTACGCCATCGCCCACAACGTGGAAACCGCCGTCGCGTATACGATCCAAGTGATCCCCGACAGCAACGCCGAAGTGGCCGAGGGCCGCGCCGCTCCCGTCCGCGTGCTCAGAGGCTACGGCGTCTTCCGCCAACTCCGCTCCGACGAGTTTAGCGCTTTGGAGCCCGTGATGACGGCGGGACTCCAGGACGCGGCGGGGGACGGCAATCTTCGCGTGGACCGGAGCCGCGCCTTCGTGCCCGTCCGCCAAGGCCAGAACGTGTTCCGGGAGCTGCCAGACGGCGCGTGCGTGCTGCCCGTGTACAACCGCGAAACCCGCTACGCCATCCTTGACCAGTATGAGAATCCCTTCGACCGGATTTATAACCCACAAATCCAATCCGACTACTACGAGTCCTTGAGCAGCGATTTCATGGGCCTCACCCCGGTCCAACTGTTCAACCTCCACGACCTCGACCCCGAAACGATGAGTGTTCCGAACCCCGAGTCCATCGTGCTCCGGCCGCCTTCCGCGCACTATGACGAATCGACCGTCTTTAGCACGCAGTACCGGCCGGACGTCCCCTTCTCCTTCGCGGCCCATATTTTCCGGCCCTCCGGGTTGATTTACAGCCCGACGGACCGGCCGCGGCTGGAGGTGAAGGTGGGGCCCTTGCCCTCGGCGGATTTCGACGAGCGCTTTGTTGAAGAGCGCGCGGACCGGCCCGAGGCGGAGTACCACGCCGACACCGTTCTTTGGGAACGGGGCCACACCATCGAGCTTTTCGCGTCGAACGGCCGTATCCGCGCCGCCTCGGTGCGCTGAAGGGAGCCTCTCCATGCTGTTGATGAAAGAAACCAAGGGCGTAGGCCTCTTGGAAGTGCTCGTCGCCATGACGATCCTCTCCATTGGGATCATTGGCGCCATGCAACTGTTCCCCATGGCCATGCGCAACGTGCAAACCGCCAACGAGCGCACGGTGATCACGAACATGGCCTCGTCGCGGCTGCAAGAACTGCAAAGCGCGGGCGGCGAAAACCTGCTCTTGCGGCGGCTAGAACAAGGCGGCCGCGCGCGGAGCGTCCCCGCCTTGGCGACCGCCGGACACCTCAACCAGTCCTCGGAGATCTACGGCCTGTACACGAGTTCCGTCCAACGCATGCGCGGCGCCTCCCAGGTATATTTGCAACGGGTGACGATGAACGTGCAGACGTCCGACGGGCGATACGAGCAGTACGTCACCTACGTCACCAGACGCTAACCGGGAGCCGGGCCAATGTTGAGGAATAGAGGGAAAGCGGGGAGCCAGGCGGGCTTTAGCTTGGTGGAGCTGTTGGTGGCCATGGCCATCACCGCCACCATCATGACCGCCATCGTCGCCCTGTTCGCGAGCAGCATCAGCGCCTTCCGGCGCAGCGACTTGGCCATTGAAGGCCACGAATACGCGCGGATGACCTTCGGCGCCCTGGAGCGCGATCTCCGCGTGTCGTTCACCTCCCGCGAGTTCGGCGACTACTACACCTTCTTCGGCACGCCCCTGGGCATGACCTTCGTCGGCGCGTCGGGCCAACGGCTGGGCGCGGCGGACGCCGCCGAGGACAACCTGTCCCGCACCTCCTACGTCATCTATCTCGGCGGACAATCGCCGGAGGAAGTCGCCGCCGGCGAACGCGGCACCGGCTTCTATATCACCGAGGACCCGGACACGGGCGAATCCGTGGGCGTCTTCACCTATTCATTGCTGCGCTATTCGGAACGGAACGCGAGCGACCTGGACAACTTTACGGTGACCTTGCCCAGCGGCGAGGAAATCAGCCTCGAAGCGATGCTGCGCGGCGCGCCCCTCACCGCGTTTCCCGTGGAGGATTTCACCGGCCGGCCCTACCGCGAACGGGTGCAGTTCATGCGCCAAGAGCTGGAAGCCTTCGAGGCCGACCTCAGCATCTTTCAATACTTCGACCAAATGACCGGCGAGTTCGTCCCCTTGACGCCCGCCGCGCAGGAGCATTTTGTCCGCG
>SLHB01000507.1 GCA_007136375.1 Candidatus Hydrogenedentota bacterium | reverse complement strand
CCCATCTCCTTGCCCGGCATGGAAGGGTACCTCTTCTCTCAGCCTTGTGGCTCGGACCGCGGGGGCGACATTGTCTACCTTACGGCATGCGGCTCCGGCGTGGTGGCCCGGGTGTGCCTCGCCGACGTGGTGGGGCACGGCGGCCAGGTCGCCCAGGTCAGCGAATGGCTGGGCGATGTGTTGCGCCGGAAGATCAACCATATCAACCCTTCGCGCGTCTTCAGCGCCCTCAACCGCCGCGTCGTGCGACGCGGGTTCGATTCCCTCGCCACGGCGATTTGCGTCAGCTACAACGCCTTTCTGCGCCGCCTGTACTTGTGCCAGGCCGGGCACCCCTTCGTGCTCAAGTATTCGCGTTCGGGCAACCGCTGGGAATGGATCTTCTCGAAAGAAGGCAAGAGTCCCCAGGGCGGCTTGCGCAACACGGTCTTCGGCGTCTCGGATGATGTGACCTACGAACTCATCCACTGCGACTTGGCTCCGGGGGATCGCGTGTTCCTCTATAGCGATGGCGTTGTCGAAGCGCCAGACGCGTCCCGCGAGCTGTATGGGGAAGAGCGGCTAATGGGACTCCTGGGCGAATGTGGCGGCCTGCCGGACGAGCATCTCATCCGGCGCGTGGTGGATGCGTTGAAGGCCTTCACGGGCCAGGATTCGATGATTCACGACGATGTCACCCTTATGGTCCTGACCGCCAAGGAGCACTCCGGAGGCGAAGTGTTGTGGCGCGCGGTCAAGAACCGCTGCGAAGGCCTGTGCAAGGCCGTTTTCCGCCTCCCCGGAACGGTGCCCACGCGCCTCTAGCCGGAAGCGCCCATCGATATTCCTGCCCTCGGCCGCTTCGGCTTGGCCGGCGGTATGGTTTCCTCTGTCCCGTCCCCTGAACCATCGCGCGCCATCGTTTGACAATGGTTTTACACGCCAGTACCATACCGCGATTCCAGCAAACGGCAACCCGGGAGAAGTGCATGCATCCCTATAGAACCCATACGTGCGGCGCGTTGAGAAAGAGTGATGTGGGGCAGAAGGTTCGCCTTTCGGGGTGGGTTCACCGGAAGCGCGACCACGGCGGCGTCCTGTTTATTGATCTGCGCGATTTTTATGGTCTTACCCAGGTCGTAATCCAGCCGGACAGGCCCTTCGCGGAAGAGGCGGCCCATGTCCGGAGTGAGAGCGTTGTCACCATTGACGGCGAGGTGGTCGCCCGTTCGGCGGACACCGTGAACGCCGGGTTGGCCACCGGCGAGATCGAGGTGGTGGCCGACGGATTCGCCGTGGACTCCATGGCGGACGCGCTGCCCTTTCCTGTAAATCAAGAGCTGGATTATCCCGAGGAGACGCGGCTCACCTACCGCTTTCTAGACCTCCGGCGGGAGCGGCTCCGGAAGAATATCCTGCTGCGCTCGCAAACCGCGCAACTCACCCGGGAGTATATGACGGAGCGGGGCTTCACGGAGTTCCATACGCCCATTCTTACGAGTTCGTCTCCCGAGGGCGCGCGGGATTATCTGGTGCCGAGCCGGTTGTATCCTGGCAAGTTTTACGCCTTGCCCCAGGCCCCTCAACAGTTCAAGCAACTGCTCATGGCCTCGGGTTTCGATAAATATTTCCAAATCGCGCCCTGTTTCCGCGATGAAGACTCCCGCGCCGACCGCAGTCCCGGAGAGTTCTATCAAATCGACATCGAAATGGCCTACATCACTCAGGACGACCTCTTCGCGGAAGTTGAAGGCCTGCTGGTGCGGCTCTTCAAGGAGCTGTCGGAGCGCAAGATTGTCGCCGAGGTCTTTCCGCGCATTCCCTACTTGGACGCCATGGAGAAGTTCGGCACGGACAAGCCGGATATCCGTTTCGGCCTCGAAATGATAGACGTCAGCGGCGTGTTCGCGAACTCGGAGTTCAAGGTGTTCAGCGGCGCGGTCAGCGGCGGCGGCGCGGTCAAGGTCATCAACGCGCCCGGGGCCGCGGCCCAATCCCGGAAGTTCTTCGATGACGCCGAGGCGTACGCCAAGACCGAGGGCGCCAAGGGCCTTGCGTGGGTCGCGCTTCGTGACGGCGAATTGAAGGGGCCCATCGTCAAATTCATGAGCGATGCGGAGAAGGAGGCCCTCGTGCAGGCAGCCCATGCGAAGGAAGGCGACGCCCTCTTCTTCGGGGCGGGGCCGCGAGACGCGACCAACGCGCTCATGGGTAAGATTCGCGTGTACTTGGGCCAGCAGTTGGACCTGATAGACGAAAGCCTGGCCGCCTTCTGCTGGATCGTGGACTTTCCCATGTTCGAGTGGAACGAGGACGACAAGAAGGTCGATTTCTCCCACAATCCCTTTAGCATGCCCCAAGGCGGCTTGGAGGCACTAGAGAGTAAGGACCCCCTCGACATCCTGGCGTTCCAATATGACGTGGTGTGCAACGGCATCGAGTTATCCTCCGGCGCCATCCGGAACCACCGGCCCGACATCATGTTGAAGGCCTTCGAGATCGCGGGCTACGACCAGTCGACCGTGGAGAACAAGTTCCCCGCTTTGTGGCATGCGTTTCACCACGGAGCCCCTCCTCACGGCGGCATCGCGCCCGGTTTCGACCGGATCGTCATGCTGCTCGCGGGCGAAAAGAACATCCGCGAGATCATCGCATTCCCGTTGAACCAGAAGGCGCAGGACTTGCTGATGGGCGCGCCGAACTCCGTGGACGAGCGTCAACTCAAGGAACTCCACCTCAGGATCGAGCACCCACCGGAGGCGGGAAAGAGCTAGGCCGTTGGCCGAGTGGCGAGACCGGGTCACTGACGCCCATGCCCCTTGGTTCCCGAGTCCTTATCCACTCTGTCACGGATTGAAGGCGATAGCTGCCCATGAAAACCCTCATATTTGGCGCGAAAGGTCAGTTGGGCCGGGATCTCATGGAGGTCTTCGGCGCGGGCGGCGAATGCCTCGGCGTGGACCTTCCGGAAGTGGACATCGCCTTGCCCGGCGCGGCCCTGGAGGCGGCCGAGTCGGCGGCGCCGGACCTTGTCATCAACGCCGCCGCCTACACGAATGTGGACGGCGCCGAAGAGGACGCCGACAACGCCTGGCGGGTCAACGAGACCGGAGCGCGTCTCGTGGCGGAAGCGGCGGTAGCCGTGGACGCTCCAGTGGTGTATATCAGCACGGACTACGTCTTCGACGGCGCTGGGAGCCGGCCGTACGAACCGGACGACCCGCCGAACCCGAAAGGCGTGTACGCGGAATCCAAGCTGGCGGGCGAGCGGGCCACTGCGGCGGCCAACCCCCGGCATTTCATTGTTCGAACGGCCTGGCTGTACGGGCCCGGCGGCAACAATTTCGTGGAGAAAATGCTGGCCCTTGCGGCGTCCCGGCCCGAGCTTCGCCTCGTCGAGGATGAGATTGGCAGCCCGACCCACACGATAGACCTCGCTCAGGCCTTGCGCGCCCTGACGGCGGGCGCCGCTTATGGTACCTACCACGGCGTAAACCGGGGTCAATGCTCCCGCTACGAGTTCGCCCAGACTATCTTCGCTTTGGCCGGCGTGGAGGTAAAGACGGCGCCGTGCAAGGGCGCGGAATTTCCAACAAAGGCGCCGCGTCCGGCGTATTCGGTGCTCAACCCCGCGCGGCTGGAAGAAACCGCGGGATACGCCTTCCGTCCTTGGGAAGACGCCCTACGCCACTACTTCCAACGCCGGGCGCAACCCTAACGGCGGCATGGGCAGCGCCAGCGTCTCGCTGGTTATAGAGGCTCAACCGTCAGCCGCCTGCGCACCCCGCGACAAGAAGCGATGGACACAAGAGAAATCGCCAGGAACCTGGGCGTTTCGCCCGAGATCGCGCCTTATCTTCCCGAGCTTCTTGCCGATATATGGGCGCTGGGCAGTTGGCCAGAACGCATCGTGGATCTGCTGCGGCCGCTGGATCTCCCTGGGCCGGACACGCGCGTGCTGGAGCCGGGGTGTGGCAAAGGCGCCGTCGGGATACCTGTCGCCCGCGATCTGGGCTTCCAAATCCGCGGCGTGGACACCTTCGCGCCTTTCTTGGAGGAGGCGCGGGCCCGGGCTGCGGACGCCGGGGTGGCGGATCGTGTGTGCTATGAGGAGGGCGACATGGTGGCGGCTCTCGACGCGGGTGGCGATTACGACCTGGCCATCCTCGCGGGCGTCGGCGCAACTGGCGGGAATGTCGCCGGGACCGTTCAGCGTTTGCGCCACGCGGTTCGGCCCGGCGGGTACATGATCCTGGACGACGGATTTCTGACCAGCGCGGACCGGATTGATTGGCCGGGCTACGAGTACTACCGTAACCACGCCGAGACCGTCGGGGCGCTGACCCGTCACGGAGACCGCGTCATTCGGGAAGTGCGCATCCCGCTGGCGGAGGTAAAGGCGCACAATGCCCGGAACAACCGGGTCATCGCGCACCGCGTGGAGGCCTTGTCAGCCCGTCATCCCGAGATGGCGCCGGCGTTTCGCGCGTTTCAGCAGGCGGAACTGGACGAGTGCCGGGTGATTGAAGAAGAAACCGCGGCTGCGATCTGGCTGCTGCAGCGGACGTGACCCCTGCCTTGACAACCATCACAATTCAGCATGGAGAACCCATTTCATGACCCTCCAACGCATCTTGGTTACGGGCGGCGCCGGATTCATCGGCTCTGGATTCGTGCGCTACCTCTTGGAGACCTATCCGGACGTCCACGTCGTTAACTTTGACAAGCTCACCTATGCGGGCAATTTCGACAACGTCAAGGACGTGGATCCCGCCCGCCACACCTTCATACAAGGCGACGTGGCGGATTTCGACGCCGTGCGGCAGGCCATGGAGGGGTGCGACGCCGTGGTGAACTTCGCTGCGGAGACCCACGTGGACCGGAGCATCATGGGCGCGGCCGAGTTCATCGACACGGACGTCAAGGGGGTGCACAACATCGTGGAGGCGGCCCGCGTGTTGGAAACCGAGCGGGTGCTCCTGGTGTCCACCGACGAAGTGTACGGAAGCATCGCCGAGGGGCAATTCCGGGAAACAGACCCCGTCGGGCCGCGGAATCCCTATTCCGCGAGCAAGGCCGGGGGCGAGCTGATGGGCATGGCGTTTCACCACACGTTCGGCGTGCCCGTGATCATCACCCGCGGCTCGAACACCTACGGACCGTATCAGTACCCCGAAAAAGTCATGCCCCTGTTCATTACAAATGCTTTGGAAGACGAGCCCCTGCCCCTCTACGGCGACGGAAAGAACGTGCGGGATTGGCTCTACGTGGAGGACCATTGCTCCGGCGTCGATTGCGCCCTGCGGAAAGGGGCGCCTGGCGAGGTCTATAATATCGCGGGCGGGAACGAGCGGGAAAACATCGAGCTTACCCACAAGATACTTGAACTTACCGGGAAGCCCGAGAGCTTGATCAAGCCGGTGACGGATCGCCCCGGCCACGATCGGCGCTACGCCCTAAACGCGGACAAACTGAAGGCCCTGGGGTGGCGTCCCGCCATGGATTGGGAAGAAGGCGTGGCGCGAACCGTCGAATGGTACACCGACAATCGCTGGTGGTGGGAGAAGATCAAGTCCGGCGAGTTCAAGGAGTATTACAAACGCCAATATGAATCCCGGTAGAACAACGGGATTTCTTGACGAATTCGGGGCAAGCGTTAAGAGAATCGGAGCCGTTTTTCAGCTCTTGATGGCGAGTTTGATGACAGCGGCGTCCATCCAGCGCGCCGGCAACACCCAGGACGCGGCCAACAGCAACCGCGCGTCCCAGCCTACAAGGTACCGTGGACGCGGCTTTCGGGCTTCCAATGCCCGCGCCGCCGTCCGCGCGACGCGCTCCGGAGCAACGCCCTGCCGCCCAATTTCCATGGTGGACTTGGCGAAATTCGCGTAGCGCTCGCCGTAGAGCGTCCGCGCGTCTCCGGTCAGGGCCTCGCTCGCCTGTTTCGCGCCGCTGCTTGCTTTGGACCAGATGGGCGTCGCGACGTTCCCTGGCTCGATGCACACGACGTGGATGCCCCACGGGCGCAGCTCCATCCGCAGCGTGTCGTTAAACGCTTCCAGCGCGTACTTGGAGGCGTGATAAGGCCCTACGAAGGGGGAGGCGATGCGGCCAAAGATAGAGCTCATGTTCACGATCCGGCCTTGGCCTGCCCGAATCAGCGGCAGGAACGCTTGGGTGACGGCCACCTGGCCGGTGAAATTCACTTCAATCTGGCCGCGAAGCTCGGGTAATGGAATGCACTCCATTGGCCCCGTGACGGTGACGCCCGCGTTGTTGATCAGCCCGTGCAGTCCTCCGCCTTTCAGCCGCTCCGCCACGGCCCCGGCCGCGCCCTCGATGGACGTCCCGTCCCGGAGGTCGATCAGGACCGGTTCAATGCGGTCTTCATAGGCCTCCCGGAGCCGGTCCCCGTCGCTGGAGTTCCGCACCCCCGCGAACACCCGCCAACCGCGCTTGGCCAGCCACGCGGCCGACGCCGCGCCGATCCCCGTGGATGCTCCGGTGATGAAGACGCTTTTCCGGGCCGGCGCCCCGTTGGCTTCCGGCGTTTGAAGCGATGGCGGCATCAGTGACCTCCCTTCGCGAGGAACTCCGAGATGCAGTCAGCGGCCTCGTTGATGGGATCGTGACGCAAGTAGTCTTGGCGCAACGTGTCCACCCCGGCGCGGTACGGGGCCGGGTTTGCAAGCATCTCCCGGACGCCCTCCGCTAGCGGCGCGGGATCCGCCCGCGTCTCCCGCATGGTGTGGAACTGTCCCGCCCCGTGCCGCTCAAAGACCAGTCCCGCGAATTCTTGCTCGAAATGGGTCGCGATCACGATGGCGGGCGTTCCCGCCGCAATGGCTTGATAGGCCGTGCCCGCGCCCCCATGAAATATGACGAGAGCGGCCCGTTTCATGACTTCGACGCCCGGCAGGAACTTGGCGGCCCGAATGTTTCGGGGTAGACTTGCGGCGTCGAGCTCCAACTGCCCTCCCGTGGAGATGACGCCGTGGCAGTCCAATCCAGCGAGCAGGCCGATTATCTGGTGGAACAAGTCCGGGTCGCCCGTGCTTCCCATGGTGACGTACACGAGGGGCTTGGCGGGATCCAGCTCGCGGATCCACTCCGGCAGGGCCATGTCTGGGTTCCACGTAATGGGCCCGACCCGGGTGAAGTGGGAAGGGAGGGGGAGAGTGGGCCCCATGGTTTCGGTGTCGAGGACCAGATTGTGGTCGCCGATGAACCAGTCCCAGATATCGCGGGGCATGTTGAGCCCATGTTCTTTGGCGACGGCGCGGTAGGGCGCCAGTTTCCAGCGGAGCAGGCGAAGCTGCAGGGGAAGGGCCGCCGAGCGAAAGAGCCACGGCCCGCAAAATCGCTTGAGAAGGGGATAGGAGGGGTGGCTGCGCGCGGGTTCGATGGGCTCCGGCGCGTATTGCAGCAGCCACCGGCCCCCAAGAAGGCTGACCACGGGGACGCCTTTGAGGCGGGCCGAGATGTACGAGGTTAGGCGGAAATCGCAAACGACGAGCCGGGGCTGGGAGGCCTCCAGAACCGCCAGCTCGTCTTGTACTTGTTGGCGCAGAAAGGCGTGTCCGGGACGGTAAAACGTCTTCCGGAGATAATTGAAGGCGGCCTCCATGGTGAAGTCGGCGAGGGGCCAATGGCCAAACTCGCCGGGCGCGGCCACCGCCGGGTCTTGGAGGTAGCGCGCCTCGCCCGCGAATGCCGCGCGGAACCCGCGCGCCTGTAGCGCGCGAGCGAGCATCACCGACCGTCCAACGTGGGCGAGCACGTTGGACGCCGGCGTGAACAAGATGGGTCTGGCGTCCGCCGCGTCTTCAGTCACGGAAGGTCTGATTGGCCGTCCCCGCGGCCTCCTGGCACGGTGTGAGAAAGGAGCGGACCCGGTCTAGAAGCGGTAGACAACGATACCGCCGCTGAAGCCCGCGCCATAGGTGATCTTCAGCAGGAGATCGCCCCGCTTCACGCGGCCGCCGCGCACGGTTTCGTCCAAGGAAATCGGAAGCTCGGCGGAGATGGTGTTTCCGTAGTGGGAATAGTCTTCCACCAGCTTTTCGCGGGGCATCTTCGCGGCCTTTACGGCGTGTTCATACAGGGGCTTGCTCGGCTGGTGAATGAAGCACACGTCGATCTCGTCGCGCGTGACGCCCGCGGCGTCCAACACTGCTTCGACGCCCAGGGGAAGGTTGTCGCGCAGCGCTTGGGTGATGATCTGGCGCTCCGCCATATAGAAGCTGCCGTAGTAATCGGAGGGGATTCGAGGCGTGGCCACCGAAATCTTGTGGGGCATCGTGATCACGTCGTGGAATTGGCCGTCGGTCCAGAGGGCTCCCGCAAGGAATTGTCCAGGCCCTTCGGTCCGCTCGACCAAGACGCCGCCCGCGCCGTCGCCGAAGATAGCCCGGTGCATGGGGTTGAAGAAGGCCGTGCCCTTGGAGACGATGGTCCCGGCCATGACCAGGATGCGCTTCTCTCCCGTGGCGATGCAGCGGAGGGCGTAATCAAGGCCCGCCACCCAGCCGACGCACGACATGCTGATGTCGATGGAAGGGCAGTGGGCGCCGAGCTTGTGCTGGACCACGCTTGCCGTACACGGTTCGACGTAGTCGCCGGGCGTTGCACTCACGAGGATGCGGTCCAAGTCGTTGGGCTCGATCTCGGCTCGCTCCAGGACGTCCCGCGCCGCGGCGACGATCATGTCGGAGCAACTTTCGTCTTCTCCCGCCGCGCGCCGTTCGACCGCCCCCAGCAACCGTTCCACCGCGCCGTTTGTCGATTCGAGGCCCGGTATTTCGTGGTTGGCGACCACCCGCGGCGGCAGATAGGAGCCTGTGGCGGCGATCCGCGCCGGGATGTCTTTATACGAGTACGGCATTGTTGTCTCCCGCTTTATTGGAGCCAGTTGAAAGAAGGGCTTCGCAAGAGCGTCGCCGGAATGCAATGCGCCCAGCCCGTCCGCGCGGCGGCCTGGTCTTGCGCATCATGTCGTATTCTGGCTTGGCTCAAAAGATTTGTAAGGATTTATGGGGGCATCCCACGAGGCCAGGCGATTGTAGCCCGAAGCCGCCGCGTGTGTCAAACGTCAGCCTGTTTTCCTGAAGGGGGATTTCCCGCCAGACGCGCCCATCTTCGTGACGCCGCTTGGGATGTGCGCCCCTACCTTATAAGGTACCGCCGCCGCCGCCAATTGTCACAGGGCGCCGCGGGCAAGCTGGCGGGCCAAGGGCACGAATCAATCAATGTCGGAGCGGATCCACTCGCCGTCAATGAGCCGGACCACTTCATAGCTGGGCCCATCGGGACCGATGTCGACGACGACGTAGTTATGGACGTTGCCCGTGGGGCCCAGGGCGTCGCTGAGGGTCCCGCCGCCGCCGCCGGAAATGGTGTAACGCACGCCATCGATCTCCGCCGTGGCGAACCCGTGGACGTGTCCCATGAACACATGCTCGACGCCGTATTCGGTCATCATATCGCGAAAACGCCGGGCGTTCCAAGTGAAGCCGCGGGTGCTCTCCGCCTCGACGGCGATTTCGACGAACTCCGGTGGAATGTGAAAGACGACGAACTTGTAGTCCGCCCCGGGTTTGGCCAACTCCTCCTCCAAGAAGCGGAGGTCTGAACGGCTAAGCCGGAAAAGGTCCGTGTTGTTGACGCCCACGAACCGGCAGTTCGCCACGTCGAAGCTGAACCGCTCGCCGCCGTATATCGTGCGGAAGGCGGCGTAGTCATAGTTAGGGCCGCGTTCATGGTTGCCCGGCGCCGGGACGACGGGGACGGGCGCGACCGCCTCCACCAGGCTCATGTGGTGGGCGATGAACTCTTCCACCCGGCCCCGGCGAACGACATCGCCCGCGTGAAGCATGAACACGGGATCCTCCTCCGCCGCGAGGGTCATCACTTCCATGGCCACGTCATAATTGCTCTGGGTGTCGCCCAGGGCCACGAAGGAGAAATGGTCGCGCTCTTCCGCCCGTTCGCGCACCCGCTCCACGAGGCGTTCGTAATGCTCGGTTTCCGCGTAGGGTTCGAGGAGTTGGAGGGCTTCTTCTTCGTAGGTGACGATACGGTAGACCGTGTATCCCGTTGGGACCGCGGCCACGGCGGCGGCCACAACGGCCAGGCCGATCAATAGCTTTTTCATCGTGGCGAGGGTGGCCTTCGTTGGCGCGGTTGAGTATCGCGCGACAGTGATTGGCGCTTCTTATGAACGGACGAATCGGACGGCGGGAAATTCATGGAGGAATCCCGCATCGGACTGGTGTAACGGTTCCCCCGGCCCTTGCTACTGGCGCTCGGGTTCCTTGTGTTTCCGGTACAGGCGGCGGAACTGATGGTACGTCAAGCCGAGGAGGTTGGCCGCCTGCCGTTGATTGTACTTCGCCTTCTTCAGCGCTTTGTTTAGCAAGTCTTGCTCGGTTTCCCGGATGATCTGCTCAAAGGGCTTCTCCGGAAGCCCGCCGCCGTTGGCTTCGGCGCCCTCGCCCTCGGGAGCGGACGCCACGCCATCGCCATTGGTTTCGGCTTCAGACGGGGCGAGCCGGTCTTCCCGCGTTTCAGGCGGGGCGTCGTAGGGCGATAGGAAAGGATCCACAATGACCTCGTCCGCGGTGATCGTTTGATCATCGCTCCGGTAGACCGCGCGCTCCACGACGTTCTTCAATTCGCGGATATTCCCTGGCCAGGGATGGCGCAGCAAGGCGTCGATGGCCCCGTTGGAAAACTCGGGGATTCCCTGCCGGCCGAGCTCATGAGCCATGCGTGCGGCGAAATGGTTCGCCAGGAAGAGAATATCGTCCTCCCGCGCCCGCAACGGCGGCAAGAAAAGCACTTCGAAAGACAGTCGGTCCAACAGGTCCCGCATGAACCGGCCCCGCCGCGCCAAGGCGTTCAAGTCCGCGTTCGTGGCGCCAATGATGCGAGCGTCAGCCTGTACGGGCTCGCTGCCGCCCACGCGCTCGAAGACGCCGTACTCGACGACGCGCAAGATCTTCTCCTGCGTTTCCAGGGGGATGTTGCCGATTTCGTCAAGAAACAGCGTGCCGCCCTGGGCCGCCTCGAAGCGTCCGGTGCGCCGGCGTGTGGCGCCCGTGAAGGCTCCGTGCTCGTGGCCAAACAGCTCCGACTCGATGAGCGAGGGCGCCAGGGCCGCGCAATTGAGGGCGACCAAGGGCTCCTGCCAGCGGCCCGACAGAAAGTGCAGCCGGCTCGCGGCAAGCTCTTTGCCCGTGCCCCGTTCGCCCACGAGGAGCACTGGCCGGTCCACCCGCGCCGCCCGGGACAGGGCTTCTTGAAAGGCCAGGAAGGCCTCGGATTGTCCGAGGGCTTCGGGCAATCCCTCGCCGGGGATGCTTCGGTCCGGCATCCCATCGCTCGGATTCATAAGTAGCTGGTCCTCCCCTTGGCCGGTTTCCGCACAGGTTAGCGGATCCGGCCATGCCGCGTCAAGGGGTCTGTATCTCCGCAGGACCTTAAGTCCTTTTGCTGCAATAACTTACACGATTTTGGGGAAGTTGGCGCCGAAATTGCTTCTACTAGGCGTCAGTCAGCTTGAACAACAAGGAAGCCTACGATGAACACCATGAAGAAAGCCAGCGCGCGGGCCAACGAACGGCGTTTCGCCCGCATAGGTTTTAGCGGTGGGTTGGCGGTGCAATGGGGTCCGGAAGCCGCGGCTCCGGCGGTCTGCGTGAATATCGGCCGTGGCGGCATGTGCGTGAAGACCCACGTGGCGCTGGAGCCCGGGCAGCGTGTGCTCGTGCATGTGACGAGTTGGCGCGCGGGCGGCGATCTGGAATTCAAAGGGCAGACCGTGTGGACCCGTGGCGTGGGCGACGGCTTCCTGATGGGCCTTCGCATCTACCTCGACGAAGCGAGGGTGGCCGACGATGTATCCGCGCTTATGTACGAGGCGTTGGCGGACGCGGGCGTTATCGCGGCGGGGACGGAAGAGCCCGAGACCGTGGAATGGCCTCTGATGGCTTTGGCCTCTGCGGCGCGCGTGAACGAGGCCCTGAGCGCCTGAGACGGGCTCAAGGGCGGATCGGAACAGTTTAAACGGCAATCCTCCCCAGCGGCGTCCGCGCCAAGATCGCGGCGCCCGCGGGGATTGGAAGAACAGGACTCTGGAGGAAAGAACAATGGGTATCTTCTCACGGCTCAGCGACATCATCAGCTCGAACATCAACGCCATGCTCGACAAGGCGGAAGACCCGGAGAAGATGGTGAAGCTCATGATCCGGGAAATGGAAGACACGCTGGTCGAGATCAAGGCGTCGTGCGCGGGCGCGATGGCGACGAAGAAGAAGGTGCAGCGGGAACTGGACGCCGCCGAGACGCGGGTGGCCGAGTGGCGGAACAAGGCGCAGTTGGCCGTCGACAAGGGCCGGGAAGATCTGGCCCGCGAAGCCTTGATGGAGAAGCGCCGTTACGCGGATCGCGCCGAGAGCCTGCGTCAGGAGCTGGACCAGTGCGACAATAGCGGCAACCAGTACCAGTCGGACATCATGCAGTTGGAGGACAAGCTGAGCACGGCCCGGGAGCGGCAGCGCGTGTTGGTGCAGCGGCACATTCACGCCCAACGCAAGAAGAAGGCCGAACAGGGCATCCGCAAGGTGGACACCACCGACGCCATGGTGCGCTTCGAGCGCTATGAGAACCGCATCGAACGCATGGAAGCCGAGGCGGACCTCGTGAACATGTACCGGAAGCCTTCGCTGGACGACGAGTTCTCCAAGTTGCAGCAGAACGAAGAGATCGACAAAGAGCTCGCCGAACTGAAGGCCGCCCGGCAACAGCCGGGGACGGGCCAGAGCTAGCGGACCCGGGGCGGATTCCGCGGCGTGAGGGCCGCGGAATCCCCTCGGAGTCTAGGACGGGAACGCACGACGGGACAGGAGGAGACAGGGTTGTGGCTATGGGATGGCGCTGCACGATGTGGGCCGCGGGCGCGCCCGCTGGGATCATGGCGGGGTGGGGCCTGACGCAACTGCCCGGAAGTTTGGCGCGGCGGATCCACATGGACCACGCCATCGCATGGGCCAACGCGGCCCACGCCCCGGCGTTCGTTGTGTCGGACAGGGTCTGGGCCTTCGCCTTGATCGCCTTGATCGCCCTCGGCGCGGCAATGTTTCTTCTAGGGTTTGTCTTGGCGCCAAGAGTAGAATGGTGTAAGAACAAACGGTCCCCGCGCGTGGCCCAAGGGGCCCGGCGCGAAGGCCCCCCGTTCCGGAAGTGTCCCGAGACGAACCTATTCAGCCGGAAAACCGGCCGCCCCCGAAAGGAATCGCCGTCATGGATCGCCGAATGAAGTTGTTGCTTATCGCGGCCGCCGCCCTATTGGCCGCGGCGATTATCCCGGGCGCGGCCGCCCTGGTCACATTCTTGGTGAACGTCACCTTGCAAGTGCTGTTCGCTGTCGCGGCCGTCGCGGCGGGCCTGATTCTTGGCGTAGTGTCCGGGTTGCTGACCCTGGGGCTTGTGGCGCTCCTGGCCCTGGCCATCGTCTGGTTTGTGTTTTTCCGGCGCGGCGGCGATTCCCCGGAGCTCGCCGGGGAGCGCGCGCCAGAGGATCCCTTCCGGTCCCGCATGCGGGAATTCGACGCCATGACGGCCCGGATGGAAGAACGGATGAACCGCGATCGCGGGCGCTACTGACACAACAGCGTGAAGGCCGGCTCGAGGAGCGGCGGAGGATACGGCAATGCGAGGGTTTGCGGGACTGTCATTGGTGCTGTTCGGGATGTCCGTTATGACGATGTCCGTGCTGGGCGCCCTGGGCACGCGGTTCGCTATCGGAGGCGCCCCTGGCGTGGGGCCGAGCGAAGTGTTGCTCTTCT
>SLHB01000259.1 GCA_007136375.1 Candidatus Hydrogenedentota bacterium | reverse complement strand
GGCGATCCGCCTTTCCTCTACGGCTTCAACAATCCCATGTACCATGAGCGCCTGATAGCGGCCACGAACGAGGCCATCGGTTTGGCCATCCAGTACGACTGCCCGCGGGTCATCTGTTTTACGGGCTACAAGTACGAAGATCCCACCGATCCCACGTCGAGGGTCATTGGCGATGAGGAAGGCCTGGAGAACTTCGTCGAGGGCATCAATCAAGTGTTGCCCTACGCCGAGGACAACGGCATCACGCTGTGCCTAGAGCAGTTGAACACCCGGGACGACACCCACGACATGAAGGGCCATCCCGGCTACCATGGCGACGACATCGACTATTGCGCCGAGATCTGCCGGGCCGTCGACTCGCCCTACATGAAGCTGCTCTTCGACATCTACCACGTGCAGATCATGAACGGCGACATCGTCCGGCGCATCCAGGAATTCCCCGATCTGCTTGGCCACATCCACGTGGCGGGCAACCCGGGGCGCCATGAGTTGGACGACACCCAGGAGATCAACTACCGCGCCTGCATGCAAGCGCTGCTGGACGTGGGCTACGAGGGCTATGTCGGGCAGGAATTCCTGGCCACGCGCGATCCCCTCGAAAGCCTGAAGGAAGCCATCGCGGTCTGCGACGTCTAGCCGCCGCGCCGGCGCAATCCGCGCTAAGTCAAGCGCCGCGGAGGCGGGGGAGAAGAGTGTTCTTCCTGGCCTCCGCGGCGTAGTTGCTTCCCGGCCGCGTCGCGACGTCAGCCCCGCATCGGGACCTGGTACTCCTCTTCCGTCGCCATGTACTGGAGCCGCACCCCTTGGTTGCGGCCCACCACCTCAATGAGCCGCAAGCCCAAGAACTCCTCGCCCTCGCGGACCTGGACGCTTTCGATCCGGTTCTCCGCCGGCAAATACACCCGCATGAACACGGTGATGACGTCCTGTTCCGGATCCTCGAAGAAGCCCGTCACCTGCGCTCTCGGCCGGTTCCGGCGGACCACGGCCTGCTCATGAAAGCGTTGGAACCGCGTGTTGTTCGGCTCCAGCGTTTGCAAGGCATCCACGGCGAAAATCGTCAGAGACCATGCGCGGTTGTAGTAGGCCTCCCGGATGAGGTCTTCCAGTTGCTCCGCGGCCTCCGAAATCGCCTCCGGGCCATGCTCCGTGCCCTGATACTCCGCCCGCAGCCGCTGAATCTCCTCCAGCGCCTGCCGTTTGCGCGCCCCGGGGATCAACGCTTCCGGATGGAGGTACTCCCGCACCAGATCCTGATACGCGTCCCGAATCTCGGACGTGATCTCCGGAGGGCTAGGCGGCGGCGGGGGCGGATCCTCAATCTCACATCCCGCGAGCAGAATGACGCCCGCCATGGAGGCGAAGCTGATGGCGATAAGATTCTTGATACGTGTCATATTCCCTGCTTTTGTCGTTGCTCTCCCATCCGCGCCGCGCGAAGTTGGCGTTGGGGCGCCGGTCCGGGAGAGATTGCCTGCCAGGCTGATCCATGGGGCGCGCGGACTCCGGCCCGCCAAATCCGGCGTGATTCCACGCACATCCCGGACACGAGTGAGCCGGACTGGTCCCGTTTCCACCTAAAGTCTACACGATCCCGCCGCGAAACCGAAAAACCGGCTCCGCGCCGGGCGCGAACGCAAGAACTGAACACAAGGCCGTCGGGCGAAGGGGAGAGCATTCGGCGCCGGGAAAGCGGGACCGCGGCCCCCGGATGCCTTCAAACCGGGGGCCGCCACCCATTCGGTGTGGCGGGCCTTGGCCCCCCAACCGGCGGGCTCAGCGCCATGAACCAGGGACTGTCATAACTCGTGGACCAAAAACTGGGGGCTTGACATACGACTCCGGCAGGAGTCGCAGCAGTGCGGGTTCTGGGACCCCTGCCGGGGTTCATTGGCTGGGTTCACGGGATCCAGGGGTGTACCGCGCTGCGCGCGCTCAACCCCTGGCTACCCTCTGTGACCCCTCCGGGGTCGATTGGATCCGCGTCTCCCTTCGAAGACATGGTAGCGCCGCCTTCCAGGTGGCACGTGCGCAAGCCAGACGCCGGCGTTACCGGGATTGGCCCGAGTTCTTAGTGTTTTTCGTCTCCGCAATATCTGATAGAATGTAAGAAATTACAATTGAATCTATGGACGAGCCAGCGGGCGCCACGAAAAGCAACCCACGCGACTGGCGCACGACCAAAGCTCTCCTTGAAGCCTGTCCCCGCGAAAGTGGAGCCTGCCCCTGTGGAAACCGGGAGAGAGGATTCACGGAGATATGTAAGGCTCTGCCGCACGAAGGGCGGAATACATCCAAACGGGAGTCGAGAATTGTTCTTTAGTCGGTCATACGAGGACCAACACCATGAACCAGGGACTCTCATAACCCTTAGGCCAAAAACTGGGGGCTTGACAACCCCGGGCGTATAAGGCCGCGCCGCTCCACTAGACTCCGCAAAGCTATCAAGAAAGGAGCCTTCCTAATGAAAACCATCGCGGCATTTCCCGAGCGGCGCGAGGTTAAGCTCGTCGACGTCCCCGGCCCCGGCGAACCGGATCCGGGGCAAGTGCGCTTGCGGATGCGCGAGGTGGGCATCTGCGGAACGGATCATGAGATCGCGCATTTCGCGTACGGCGAGCCTCCGGAGGGCGCGGACCACCTGATCCTCGGCCATGAGGCTCTGGCGGAGGTGGAGGCCGTCGGCGGCGGCGTAACCGCCTTTCACGTGGGGGATTTCGTTGCTCCGATGGTGCGGCGTCCATGCCCGCATAAGCGATGCCGGTCGTGCCGCGCGGGCAGGCAGGACTTTTGTTTCACAGGCGATTTTGCGGAATCGGGCATCAAGGGCAAGCATGGGTTCATGAGCGAGGCCTGCGTCGAGGACCCGGCCTATCTTGTGCCGGTTCCCGCGGAGCTCGCGCGTTATGGCGTCTTGGTGGAGCCCTTGTCCATAGCGGAAAAAGGGCTACAACAGGTCTGGCAAGTGCAGCAACGTCTGCCTTGGTCGTGTGAACCTCGCGCGGAGCGGGAGAAGGCTTGGTGTCACCGGGCGGTCGTGCTAGGCGCTGGACCCATCGGCATGCTTGGCGCCATGGCGCTCGTGACCGCCGGTTTCGAGACATACGTATACTCGCGGGAGGCGGCGGATAGCCCCCGGGCTGGCCTCGTGTCCGCGTTCGAGGCGGAGTATGTTTGTTCCGAGGAAACCGGGCTGGATGAACTCGCCAGCGACTTGGGCGAGATCGACGTTGTGTACGAGGCGACCGGTGTGTCGTGGCTGGCGTTCGCCGCGTTGGAGCGCCTCGGCATCAACGGTGTGTTCATCTTGACCGGCATTCCCGGTGAAAAGGGACCGGAGGAAGTCGAGTCCGCTCGAATCATGCGCCGCCTTGTGTTGCAGAACCAAGTTATTTTCGGCACGGTCAACGCCGGGCGCAGCGCGCATGAAGACGCGGTGCGCGACCTTCAACGCTTTTCCAGGCAGTGGCCCGAAGCGTTGGATGGTCTCATCACCGCCCGCATCGGATTGGAGGACGTGCCGGACACGCTACGCGAACGTGGCGGCGGCATCAAAACGGTTGTCAGTATCGCGTAACATCACCGGAGCGCTCATGCGAATTTCCCGCGTCTTTGTTGGAAGCTTTCCGGACGGCTTGTCCATGGCGGCCAGAGTCTTACAACGATTTTGAGACAGCCCGTCTGTCAAGCCCCCAGTTTTTGG
>SLHB01000361.1 GCA_007136375.1 Candidatus Hydrogenedentota bacterium | reverse complement strand
TAGCCGGAATCGCCGCCCAGATGACGAGCGTCAAGGCGCGGGCGACGTAGCGTTCTTCGCGATCGCCCTCATCCTCGCCCTCCGCATCCTCGGTTAACAGCTCGTCTACCTCGTAGCCGCCCCGCTCGACGGCCGCCCGAAGCTGCTCCGGCGAAACCTGACCCGGGTCGAATCGAACGCGTACGCGATGGTTGGAGATATTCGCGTCGATCCCTCCAATCCCCGGCAGCCGCTCCAACGACTCGCGAACGAGCCCGGCGCAGTGCCCGCTGCCCATGCCAGGAACGATAAGAGTCGCCTCGGCATCCGCCAACGGCGCTTCGAATCCGTCCGTCATAGAGTGGTCCAGGGTTTCGGTTGTACCGTGATCATCCGGAGAACAGTGGTCGTGCCCGTGATCGCCATGGTGTGTCATCTCGGAGCCTTCTCCCTAATCTTGTCGAGTCCAGCGACTAGTTACCACGATATCATCCCTTGTTCACGCGGTAACGGGTAAGCGGCCGCATACGCCTGCCGCCAGCCATACCCATGCGGGAGCCAGAACACGCGTGTATCACCGGCGCCTCGGCATACCGGGCGATTCGTTACGGCCGTTCACGATTTGCGTCTCCAGCCCAGGCTACAACTGGATTCCATAGTGCTCCAAGCCCCACACCAGGGCGCCGCCGAAGAAGCCGGTTGCGCCGACCAGGAGCGCCGTGAGGGTCAGCGCCATTCGATAGGACGTCCGCCCAGCGGTGACGTCGCTCATCCCCGTGCGAATCATGGTCCACGCGAGCACAAGGGCGCACACTGCGGTGGCGGTCCCCAACCAGCGGTGGCCGGCGAAAAGCCAGTCGTCTTGGGCAAGATCGAAGCCCCCAAACAGCCACCCCAGCACAGCCGCGGCCCAGGCCGTGATCACGCCGCCCCCCGCGCAGAACCATGACGCGGCGGCGTAGCGCTGCTGGCCCGTCACCATGAACAGGACTTCCGCCACAAGCGCGGCGATCAGCAGTCCGATGGGAAAGTGGACGCTAGGCGGATGGAGGCGGCCGATCCAGTGCGCCTCGTGATCATGCACGTGCCCGTGACTGTGATCGTGCAGATGCTCGTGCTCATGGTCGTGAGCATGGTCCTCCTCGTGCTCGTGGACATGTTCATGGTTGTTATCATGCGCCGCGCCATTCTCGTGGGCATGATCGTGGTTGTCGTTGGCCGCACTGGCCATACCTGCAAGCAACAGGGCGCCAAACAAAGCCGCAATGGCGAGTGTTGATGTGCGGTGTGTCATGGTCGCGCTCCCTCCGTTCCAATTGCGGGTTGTATCAATCTCTCAGGAGAAGCCGGCTCGTCCGAGGTCTCGAAGGGGGCCTCCTCCCACTCGATGGCGTCAAGTGGAACGTCTGGAGCAAGCGGCGGGGCCACGTTGCTTCATCATGGTCGTCTCGGGCCATTGCGAGCGCGTCCTCTCCCTTTCTGAGGCTGAACCTGGACGGACCGCATATAAGGAACCCGAACATTGGCCGATACAGCTACACAAATCACGCATCGCTCCGGTCACGGCGCCGTGCGCTCCATGAGGAGGCAGGTGATATCGTCCTGCGCGTGCTCCTTGTCCAAGTGTATCCACACCTGTTCGAGAAGCCGGGTGACGGCATCGTTAAGGGACGACGGCCGAAGGTCCGCGATCTCTCTGTATAGCCGTTCCCGTCCAAACATGGCGCCGTCCGGATCGCGCGCTTCCGTTAGGCCATCGGTGCAAACGCACAGCCGATCCCCGGGATTCATGGCGATGGTCTGGGTCTCCCATCGCGCTTCTTCACGAATCCCCAGCACCAGCCCCGTTGACGGCAATACGTCGCTCGAACCGCCGTGATTAAGAAGGTACGCGGGTTCGTGCCCGGCGCTGGCGTATTCCATGAGGCCCCTCTCTGGATCCCAACGGCCCAGCCAAACGGATGCGAAATCCTCGGGAAGCGACACGCTGGTATACCAATAGTTCATCAAAGCCAACACGCCGGCGGGTTCTTCGGCCTGGGAAATAGCGACCGTAATCAGCGCCTTGAGTTGGGAAGCTCCCATCGCGGCCGGGACGCCGTGGCCGGTCACGTCCGCCACGCAGAGCCACCACCTGCCGTCGGGCGCTTCGAGCAGATCGTAATAGTCGCCGCCTACTTCGGTTGCCGCTTGATGCCGCGCCGCCAAGTTCAGGCCAGGAATACTGGTGTGTCCTGGAAGCAAGTGTTGTTGAATGCGGCGGGCTTTGGACAATTGTTGCGCTTGTTCGCGGTGCGCGGCTGCGAGTTGCCCGCTCATTTTGTTGACTTCATCGGCCAGGAAGGCAAGGTCTGCGTTCGAGCGGACAACCACCCGTTTGCCGAAATCTCCACCGCCAACTTGACGAATGGCTTGAATCACCGTGTCGAGCGGGCGGTTCACCAATCGCAGCAGGAGCACGTTAACCGCCGCGGCGCCGAGAATGCAGAGTCCGAGCAAGCCACCGGAGCGCCACAATAATTGGGTGCGCAACGAGTGCGCGATGTCGTCCAACGAGTCGATGACGAAGGCCTTGATATCGCCTTCTTGCGCGGACGCGACGAGATACTCGCCGCCATCATGGCGCGTTCGACCCGGCCCGGCATCGGTGATGCGAGCGACGTCCAGCATGTGGGCCGACGCGCGATGGTGGGAATGCGCCTGGAGCACCGTCTCGCCCAGAGTCACGATGATATGGTGACTCGGCGCGTAATAGCCTTCCATCCGCGCGCATACGTCATCAATATGGTCTTGCATGATCGCCAAGTCTTGCTCGCCTAACATGACAAGCGCGGGCATCAGCGTCTCGGCTTCCTGTTGCAGGGCTGCATGCTTCGCTTCCAAGCGGCTGTCCCATTGGTTGTGGTAATCAATTGCAAGATACGCAGCGAGAAACACAATAATCGCTCCGTTGACCGCCGCCAGCAATTGCGCCCGCAGCGTAAGACGCTGCCAGCGCTCCAACAACCTGGGCGTCATTTCCTAGCGTTCCTCATCCGAAGCGGCCGGCGACTCACCGTGTGTCTCCGCGGCCATCGCCGGCCGCCCTTCTCGCGGATCTTGAGCTTGTTCGCCTCGGTCAGGCTCTCGCCGCTCTTCACAGGTCTTGATAAAGGGGCGTGGAGAGATAGCGTTCGCCCGAGTCAGGCAGGATGGCCACGATGTTCTTGAAGGCGTAGTCTTCCCGCTCCGCCAGCCGTAACGCCACGGCCACCGCGGCCCCGCAGCTAATCCCCGAGATGATCCCCTCGTCCCTGGTCAGGAGCCGGGCCACCTCGAAGGCTTCCTCGTTGCTCACGGTCTCGACCTTGTCCACAAGGTCCATGTCGAGGATGGCAGGCTTGAATCCCGCCCCGATGCCTTGGATCCTGTGGGGGCCGGGCTGGCCGCCGGAAAGTACAGGCGACGCCTCGGGCTCGACCGCCACGGACTCGATGGCCTTGTGTTTCTGCTTCTTGATGTACTTGCTCACGCCGGTGATGGTGCCGCCCGTGCCCACGCCAGAGACAAGGACGTCAATGCATCCATTGGTGTCATCCCAGATCTCGGGTCCGGTGGTCTTGTAGTGAATGTCGACGTTGGCCGGGTTGTCGAACTGATGCGGCATAAACCAATCGGGGTTCTCCGCCGCCAGTTCCTCGGCCTCCTTGATAGCCCCGGGCATGCCCTTGTCGCCCGGCGTCAGGC
>SLHB01000419.1 GCA_007136375.1 Candidatus Hydrogenedentota bacterium | reverse complement strand
GCGGCAGCGCATCGGCCTGGCTCAGGCCATGATCAGCGATCCCCGCATCCTCATCCTCGACGAACCCACCACGGGGCTCGATCCCATCGCCCGTAAGGACATCCGGGACATTCTGGTGCGGTTGCGGGACGAGGGGAAGACGCTCATGATTTCGAGCCACGAGTTGCTGGAGGTGGAGCTGATCAGCAACCGCGTGGGCATTCTGTACAGCGGCGAGTTGCAAACCATCGGGACGATCGACGAACTGCTCAAGGACCGCGACCTCACGTTGGAGGTGGAGCAACCCAGCGAGGAGAGCATCGGGCGCCTGGCGCAGAAGGGCATCACGACGGAAGACAGCGTGGACGGAAAGGCGCTGCTGCGGGCCCCGTCAGACATTTCCCTTTACGAAGCGTTGGAGATGTGTAAGACCTTCAACGTGAAGTTGATCAGCGTGCGGCCACGGCGGGAAACGCTGGAGGAACTGTTTGTGCGGACCGTTGGAGACGCGGGCAGAAAAGCCGAGGAACGGAAGGACAGCAGCAGCCAATGACAGCGATCCCAGTGTTTTTCCACAGTTTGTGGTCCATATCCAGCTATACCTGGCGGGAGGGCATGCGGAAGAAGATTCTTATCGGATTTCTGATCCTGAGTCTTCTTACGATCTTTGGCGCGACGTTCCTCACCGCCTTTCTTGAAACGGGCGGCACTGGAGCGGACGCCGAAGTCGACGCGAAACTCGTCAAGGACATCTGCGTCACGGCAATCTCCATTTTTGGCGTCCTCATTACCATCTTCATCAGCGCCTCGGTTGTGCCATCGGAAGTGGAGAATAAGGTTATCTATACCGTTCTCTCCAAACCCGTGCGCCGGTACCAGTATCTTCTTGGGAAGTTCCTCGGCGTCCAGTTGATCGTTCTCATGAACTTGGCGTTAATGGGAGGGTTATTCTTTGTAGCCCTTTACTTCCAAGAAGGAATCCTGCCCACCTTGTTGCTGTGGACGATCCTTCTGACCTACTTCGAGTTCATCGTCGTATCTGGATTCACCTTCGCTGTTTCGTGCGCGGCCACATCGCCGGTGCTGCCCACGATCGCGGGCCTGTTCATCTACATCACGGGCCACCTGACCGAGTACCTCTATGACGTCTACACGCGGGCGGGACAGACCGGCGAATGGGGCGATCAAGTCATTGGACAGATCGCCTACGGGCTGTGGCTCGTGTTGCCGAACCTGCAAAATTTTAACATGCGGTCGCAACTGCTTCATCTTCAGCCCAATGATCCGCCAGCGGATATCATGATTCCCAACCTCATCTTGTATGCGCTGCTCTTTGTAGTGGCGGGGCTGGGAATCGCGTATTGGATCTTTCGTAGGAAGGAATTGTAGGAGAGCCTATCATGAAGGCGCCCAAACTCATCATCGCCATCATCCTGGCCTTAGTGCTGGCTTCCTGGCAGGGCGCGCGGGTGAGCGAACTCCGGGAATCCGAAACGTTCTACCGGTGGGTGGTCGCCGCCGCCAATCAGCTCCGGGTGTTCGGCACCTTGGAGCCGGGCCAGGCGGCCCGCGAGGCCACCGCCCCTGACTACATGGACGAAAGCCTTTTCACGGACGTGGAAGCCCACTTTGAGCCGCGGCTGAACGTGGAGCCCGGCGGCGAGGACGCGGACGAGGAGTCCTATAGCGCCCTCATCCGCGCCGTGCAACAAGGCGGCCACGAGCACGAAATATGGCGGCTGGCCAGCAGCGCCGAGTCGCGGGACCTGCGGCAGCGGTTTCACGAACTGCGCCGTGAAGGCCGCCTCGCCAGCTTGGGAGAGGTCTTCGAGGTTGGAGATCTGTACGCCAATGAAGGGACGCTCGTAAACCTCGGGAACATGTTCCTGGGCTTCCGGCAGATGGCCGCCAACCTCATTTGGCTAGAGGTGGACAAGTACTGGCACCAGGGCATCATGCACCGCATGATCCCCTTGATGTACACCACGGTCACATTGGATCCCAACTTCGTCGACGCGTTCTTGTTGGGCGGATGGCACATGGCCTACAACATCACCGCCCCGATGGCGGATACGCCGCCCGCGCTCATGGAGTACGACGAACGGTATGATGCGTGGGTGGGGGAGAAGGAACGCTTTTACTACCGCGCCGCTGACTTCCTCAAGGACGGCATCCGCAAGAACCCCACGGACTACCGGCTGTACTTTGATCTCGGTTTCTCCATCTACATGGAGAAGATTGACGATCCCACGAGTGCGGTGCGGTATCTGTCCGAGGCGGTGCGGTATCCCCACGAGAGTTGGGTGCGGCGCACCTATTACCGGGCCCTTCAAGACGACGGCCAGTATGAGCGGTCTTTACAGGGCTGGGAAAGCTATCTGGAAGAATTCCCGGACAATCAGGTGGCGCCCCGGTTTATCGCTATCAACGAGGGGCTTATCGCGGAACGGGATGGAGAAGCGGCGTACGCCGCCGCCCGGGAAGCCGAGGCAGAAGGCGACGACGAACGCGCCGCGGAGCTGCGCGCGGAGGCCGAGGCCCATTTTGACGAGGCGCGCGCGGTCTGGGAGAACATCCTCCTCTACTACGATGACGGATACGCCCGCACGCGCGTACTCCGCCTGGACGCGCTAGAGCTCGCGGAGGCCGGCCAGTATTACGAAGCAGTCGCGTTGCTTGAAAACGCCCGCTGGGAGAGTTCGGACTTCTTCCAGGAAGCCTCAGAGATGATCATCGAGATCAAGCTTGAAGGGGGGCTCCCGCTGAGCCTGTCCGAACGTCAGTACCTCTTGCGGCAGCAGGAAGGGGAGCAGCGCCGCCGGGCCAACGAGGCCGACGGCGCCTAGCCCACGGATCGAAACCGCATGACGCCGCCGCGCCCCTTGCCTTGCCTGGGAGCGCGGCGGACGCTGCCATAACAGGACCGTCCTTCAGCCCCCGCGCGGCCCTTGATTGCAGGCGTTCGCCCGGGTACCATGGCGCGAACGGAAGGGGGCCCGGCTAGCCGGCGCGGCGCGAATCGCCGCCTAGGGCGGCGCGCACGCCACGGCCAACACGAGCGCCGCCCCACGTCACGTGAACACAAAGGCACAAAACCTGATCAAAGAGAACCTTCAACGTATCGAAGCGCGCATCGCCGCGGCGGCCGCGCGAGGGGGGCGCGTCCGGAGCGATGTCCGCCTCGTCGCCGTCACGAAGGCTGTGGACGCCGGAGCCGTGCGGACGCTCTACGAATCGGGCGTGACCGCTTTTGGCGAGAACCGGCTCCCAGGCGTGGAGGAGAAGCAAGCCGCCACACCCAGCGGCGCCGAGTGGCACATGGTCGGCGTCGTTCAGCGCCGCAAGGCCCGGGACGTGGCGGCGCTGTTCGATTGGGCCGACGCCGTGGACCGCATGGCCTTGGCGGAAGCGCTGGACAAGCACTGCGGCGCGCTAGAGAAACGGCTGAACATCCTTATCGAGGTCAACGTTTCCGGCGAAGCGAGCAAGCACGGCTTCGCCCCCGAGGACCTTCCCGAGGCGGTGGAGCGGATCAAGGCGCTGGAGCATTTGAGGGTGCGTGGACTCATGACCATGGCGCCCTACACCGAAGACCCAGAGCTGACGCGGCCCGTGTTCCGGCGGCTGGTCGGCCTGGCCGAAGGCTTATCCCTGCCGGAGCTTTCGATGGGCATGACCAACGACTTCGAAGTCGCCATTGAAGAAGGCGCCACACAGGTCCGTATAGGCTCCGCCTTGTTCGAAGGCGTCTAGTTCATCAAGTTCGCCTCCGCCATGCAAACCAACGCAAGGAAGCTATGAGAGACCAATTGGAAGCGGTGCGTGGAGAAGCGCTGCGGGCCGTAGCGGACGCCGCCGATCTCCAGTCGCTCGAGACGGCGCGGGTGCATTACCTCGGCCGGAAGGGCGTGCTCACCAACATACTCCGCAACGTGAGCGAAGCCCCCGAGGAGGAGCGTCCTGTCCTTGGGAAGACGGCGAACGAGATCAAGAAGGCCGTCGTCAGCGCCATCGAGGAGCGCAAGCAGGCTCTTGAGGCGAAGGTCCTTGAGGATCAGGCCGAGCAGGACCGGGCTGACCTGACGTTGCCCGGCCGGCGCCCGTCCTTCGGCCACAAACACCCTATCTCGCAAGTGATTGAAGAAATCACGGACATCTTCGCGGGCTTGGGCTTCCGTGTCGCGACGGGCCCGGACATAGAAACCGAGTACTACAATTTCGACAGCCTGAATACGCCGGCGGACCATCCCGCCCGGGATCTTCATGACACCTTCTTCGTGAAACCCGGCGTCGTGTTGCGCACCCACACGTCGCCCGTGCAAATGCGGGTGATGGAGCAGACGGCCCCGCCCGTCGCCGTCATCGTGCCCGGCAGGACCTTCCGCGTGGACGCCGACGCGAGCCATAGCCCCATGTTCCACCAGGTCGAAGGACTTTGGGTTGATAAGGGGGTCACATTCGCCGAATTGAAGGGCGCGCTCATGCTGTTTTCCCACGCTTTCTTCGGAAAAGATACGGAAGTCCGTTTCCGGCCTCACTACTTTCCGTTCACCGAGCCCTCCGCCGAAATGGACATTAGTTGCACCGTGTGCAAGGGACAGGGCTGCCGAGTCTGCAAGCATTTGGGCTGGCTCGAGATCCTGGGATGCGGCATGGTGCATCCCGAGGTGTTCAAGTACGCCAACTACGACTCCGAGACGTATACGGGCTTCGCATTCGGAATGGGCGTCGACCGGATGGCCATGCTCAAGCATTCCATCGACAGCATTCACCATCTCTACGAAAATGATGTGCGCTTCTTGGAGCAGTTTTAGTTATGCGCGTCTCACTCAACTGGCTGCGTGAATTTGTAGACATTGATCTCGGCGCCGCGGAGTTGGCCCACCATCTTACGATGTTGGGACTCGAAATCGAGAGCGTCCACGTTCCCGGCGAAGAACTCGAGAACATCGCCGTGGGCGAGATCACGTCCATCGAGCCTCATCCGAACGCCGACAAGCTCGTGGTATGCAAGACCGATGTGGGAGAGGGCGAGCCGCTCCAGATCATCTGCGGCGCGGACAACATGAAAGTGGGGGACAAGGTCCCCACGGCCAAGGTCGGCGGGCGTTTACCGGGCGGCTTCGACATCGCCCGGCGGAAGATGCGCGGCGTCGAATCCCACGGCATGATGTGTTCCGAACGGGAGCTTGGCGTTGGCGAGGACCAAGGCGGTCTCCTGATTCTGGCCCCCGACGCGCCCGTGGGCGCCGACGCCGTCGAGCACCTGGGCCTCGACGACGTGTTCCTGGAGATCGAAGTTACGCCGAATCGCGGCGATTGGGCCGGCGTGATCGGCATCGCCCGCGAACTCAGCGCCTCCCTTGGCGCGTCACTTCGCCAACCCTACCGCGGCCCTTCCACGGAAGGAAACCCGCCCGTCACCGGCTTGTCGAGCGTCACTATTGACGCGCCCGCCCATTGTCCGCGGTATCTCGCCCGCGTCGCGCTCAACGCAGCGGTCAAACCCGCGCCCCTATGGATGCGGTCACGCCTCACCGGCGCGGGCCTACGCTCCATCAACAACGTCGTCGACATCACCAACTACGTCCTCCTGGAAACGGGCCATCCGCTCCACGCCTTCGACCTGGACACCCTCGCCGAGCGGCGGGTCGTGGTGCGGCTGGCGGAGGAAGGGGAGACCCTGGTCACCCTGGACGGCGAGAAGCGCAAGCTGGACCGGGACACCCTCGTCATCGCCGACGCCCGCGAGCCCATCGCGGTTGCGGGCGTGATGGGAGGGGAGCCCACCGAAGTCGGGGAGAACACGCGCAACATCTTTTTGGAGAGCGCGTACTTCAATCCCAAGTCCATCCGCCGCAGCGCCCGCGCTCTGGGTATGGCCACGGAGGCCTCTCAACGCTTTCAGCGCGGCGCGGATCCGGAGATGGCCGCTCACGCGCTGGAGCGGGCCGCCGCGCTATTGCACGAACTCGCCGGCGCCCAGATCGCGCATGGGGTCCTGGACGAGTACCCCAAGCCTGTCGAGCGCCCAGAGGTGACCCTTCGATACACGCGCACGAACGACCTCCTCGGGACGGAGATTCCACCGAGCAAGCAGACGCGGTTCATTACCAGCCTCGGGTTCACGTCCCTAGAGGAAACCTCTACGGACGCACGTTTCCGGGCGCCATCCTGGCGTCATGACGTCAGCCAAGAGGCCGATCTCATCGAAGAGATCGCCCGGCTCTATAACTACGGAGAAATCCCCGTAGCGTTGCCCCGTGTGAGCAGGACCGAGACGGAGTTCGCCCCACAAGACCGGCGCATCCGGCGCCTGCGGGGATTCCTTGTAGGCCTCGGCCTCACGGAATGCCTCCACATGTCCTTTAGCAGCGAACGCCAAACGGAAAAGGCGGGCCTTAACGGCAGAGCCCTCCGCTTCGTCAAACTCCTGAATCCCCTGTCCGAAAACATGGCCGCCATGCGGACATCCTTGATCCCGGGCATGCTGGGCCACGCCGCCCACAATATCAACCACGGCCGCTCAACCCTTCGCAGCTTCGAGATTGGCCCGGTCTACTTCCCGGCCCCCAACGAGACAGACCTGCCGCAACAGACGCAACGCGTCGTGTTCCTCCTTACGGGCAATCGCGCTGATCGGCATTGGTCGGCCCAACCCGCGCCGGTCGACATCTACGACATCAAGGGGCTTGTGGAGGCGCTCTTTGCGTCCCTGCGGCTCGATCCATCCGTCACGGAAGCGCGCCATTCCGCGTACACGCCCGGCCAATGCGGCGAGGTTCGTCTTAATGACACCGTTGTGGGAGCCTTTGGCCGTGTCGCGCCGCACGTCCTGAAAGCCTTCGACATTGAGCAGCCCGTCTATCTTGCTGAACTACAACTCGACGCCTTGCTCGCTCATGAACCTCCCGCGCCCCAGTTCCAGAAGATCCCAGCGCATCCGCCTTCCTGGCGCGATCTCGCCGTCCTAGCGCCCGTGGACACGCCGGCGGGCGCGGTGGTTCAAGCCGCAAAGGAAGCAGGGGGGAAGATCCTCCGGGACGTGCAGCTCTTCGACATTTACAAGGGCCGCCAGGTCCCGTCGGGAAAGAAGAGCCTCGCCCTCAACCTTGTCTTTCAAGCTCAGGATCGCACGCTCACGGACAAGGAGACGGATAAGGCCTTTCAAAAGATCCTCCACCGGCTTCACAAGGACTTTGGCGCTGAACTCCGATGAACGCTATGCTCAAGGCCCAAATATCGGACCTCGAGTCCAGTATTTCCGAGCTGGAGCGCGCCACGCGCGAAGCCATTGCCAAGCGCGCATCCCTTGAGCAAGAGAAAGACGCCCTTCAGCGGGACCGCTGGCGCCTGGAGCGGGAACGCAATACCCTCCAGCACTTAGCGGATGGCTACGACGCCCTCCAAGATACTTGCGCGCGCCTTCGCCAACGGGAAGAACAGATCCAAGCTGGATTGCGCCGCATTCTTGACCGCGCCAAGTCGCTGTCGCTGCACCTAGGGCAATGAGCGGTTCGGAACGCATCGCTGTCCGCGTAGCCGGCGTCAAGCTCACCATTCCTGTATACAAGAGCCCTGAGTTCACGGAAGCCATCGCGGCGCGCGTCGAGGAACGCCTCCAAGAAATCGAGGCCTCCAGCCGCCGTATTGATAGCCACGCCTTCGCATTGCAAGCCGCCCTCGAATTCGCCATCGAATGCCAAGCCCGCCAAGATCAGGGAGAGGAGGAGGCCCGCGAGCTCGCCAAGGCGCTTGCCCGGGCAGCTTCGGCCATCCGGGCCGCCGCCGCCGATCTAAACCCCGACGCCTGACACCGGGCCAGCCTCAGCCAGCGAGATCCTCTCGAGAACGCCGCCATAGCGAAGGAAAGAGCCCTTTTTCTGAATCGAACATAACGTCCGATAATATACATTACGTTTAATTAAGGAGCGCAAGAACTTTCGCCGATTCGGCGCGGACCAGCGCTCGGTTGGTTCGCGATCACCTGAATTTGGCATATATTGACCTGACGCCGCGCGTTAAGTTTGCTTCGTAACGTATTGTTCCGCAGGAGCTTATGCAGTTCGCACGGCGCGTGAAAAGCCGTAGCGCAGGTACGAGGCCTTCTGGGTCAACGACGAACCGGCGCAGGGGCGGCGGCGAAGCAGAAACGCTCGTGAAACGCGAGACTATCATCGCGCGAAGATGTGGCGTGCGGAGGAGCGTTCAATTGAGGGCTTAGGCGAGGGCTCGCTGGAGGACGGATCGCTGAACGAATAGGTTACAGCCCCCTCTCCCCCTTGGCTTGCCCCTTGGGGCTGGAAGACTGCTGCGCGAAGCGTTGAGGGTCGATGGCGGTCTCGGGAGAGGCGGCGATGATTAGGAGGGACGGTTAGCGGGAGCGGTGGGAAAAGGCGCCGGGGACGGTGAAGCGCGGCGCCCTGGGCGGTCAGACTAGGCGACGTCTTCCTGATCTTTGTATTGGAGCTGGTAGAGGGTGTAGTAGAGACCGCGGCGCGCCAGTAGTTCTTGGTGGGCGCCGATCTCTTTGAGTTGGCCGTGGTGCATCACGGCGATGCGGTCGGCGTGCTGTACGGTCGAGAGGCGGTGGGCGATCACGATGGAGGTGCGGTCGTCCATAAGCTTGTGGATGGCGTCTTGGATGAGCATCTCCGTTTCCGTGTCAACGCTGGAGGTCGCCTCATCGAGAACGATGATGCGCGGATTATGGGCCAATGTTCTCGCGAAGGCGATGAGTTGACGCTGGCCCGTGGAAAGGTTGCACCCCCGCTCCCCCACGTCGTAATCGTAGCCGCCGGGAAGCCGCTCGATAAAGGGGGCGGCGTTGACGTATTGTGCGCAGGCCCGCATCCAGTCCTCGGACATGTCGCCGTTGCCGAGGGCGATGTTTTCGCGGATGGTCCCCGAGAACAAGAAGACATCTTGGAGGACTACCCCGATATTCTTGCGGAGGGCGCTCTGCTGATAATCGCGCACGTCCACGCCGTCGACGAGAACACGGCCATGTTGGATGTCGTAGAAGCGGGACAGCAAGGCCGCCAGAGTTGTCTTACCGGCTCCGGTATGTCCTACAATGGCGAGGCGTTCGCCGGGCTCAATGGTTAGGGAGACATCCTTAAGGACCCATTGAGGGGTCTCATAAGCGAACCAAACGTCTTGAAACTCGACGCGGCCCTGGAGATTATTGGGAATGATCGCCCCTTCCCCATCTTGAATTTCTTCCGGCGTGTCGAGAAGCTGGAAAATCCGCTCCGACGAAGCCATGGCCTCTTGGAGGAGGTTGTACTTGTCGGCGAGGGCGCGAACAGGCTGAAACATACGTTCCGCCCATTGAATAAAGGCGTAAAGCATGCCGAAGGACGCTGTAACGCCGAGAACGCCGCCATGCAGGATTTGGTACCCGCCGACGAGAAGAATAAGGGCGATGGACAACGAACCCAGCGCGTCCACGGTTGGGAAGTACGCGGCGTAATTACGGACTTGGCGGAACCATTCATTGCGGTGATCGCGGTTGCGGCCGTCGTACTCGCCGAAATTCGTGTCTTCCCGGCTGAAAACCTGTACGACGCACATGCCCGTGACGTTCTCTTGCATGTAGGCGTTGAGGCGCGCGATCTTCCGGCGAATCTCCAAGTAGGAGCGCCGCGCAAAGCGTTTGAAGATATAACTCGCCAGAAAGACAAGAGGCGCGGTGCTCAGCGCGACCAAGGCGAGCTGCCAATTGAGCCAGAACATGAAGCCAAGAATCACAAAGATGGTGAATAGGTCGCTGAAAACCTGCACCAATCCCGTGACAATGGTCTGCTGGATATTCTCGACGTCGCTGGTCACGCGCGTCATAAGGCGGCCCACGGGATTCTTGTCCAGGTAGCGAAGGGACATGCGCTGGAGGTGGCCGAAGATTTGCATGCGCATCGCGAACATGGTTCGCTGGCCGACGTAGGCCACTGTCAACAGTTGGCCATACCGCAACAGGGCTTCACCGGCGAAGATGCCAGCGATGAGGAGGACGAGCCACCGTAGGCCCGCCTTGTCAGCCTCGATTTGCTCGCTAAGCGCGGGATCCAGTTCGACCCCGCTTGCCTCCCCCTCGGCGAGCGCCGCCATGCGCTCCGTCCGCTCAGGGTCGTCGATGTACCAATCAATGGCGTGCATGGTTAGGAGGGGCGCTAGCGTGCTGAGCACCGTGGCCCCCAAAAGGAGCACGGTCGCCCCGCCCAGGAGCCACCGGTAAGGCTTCAGATACGTGAGCAACCGGCGCATGAGCCGGGCGTCGAAAGCCTTGGCTTGGACTTCGTCCCCGATGTGGTAGCCGTCGCTCATGACCGCGGCTCCCCTTCCCCATCCTCCAGCTCGGCTTCGAGTAGCTGACGCTGCTGCATGGCGGCGTACAGCCCGCCTTGCGCCGCCAGGCTGGCATGCCGGCCCTGTTCCGCGATGCGGCCGTTCTCGAGCACCAAGATGAGGTCGGCGTGCTGGACCGTGGAGATCCGGTGGGAAATCAGTACCGTGGTAATGCCCGCCGCGTGCAGCTTCAATCGCGTGAGGATCTCCTCCTCGGTGCGCGTGTCGACGCTGGAGAGGGAGTCGTCCAGGATGAGAATCCGCGGCTGCCGCAAAAGCGCCCGCGCGATGGTGAGACGCTGCTTTTGGCCTCCGGAAAGATTGACCCCCCGCTCCCCGAGCAGTGTGTCGAACCCTTCTGGAAGCTCGCGGATTGTTTCAAGAAGCTGAGCAGTGTCGCACGCATGTTCTAGCTCGCTCTGAGAGGCGTCCGGACGGCCAAACGCCAAATTGGCCCGGACGGTGTCAGAGAAAACAAAGGCGTCCTGCGGAACATAGCCTATGGCGCCGCGGAGGACCTGGAGAGGGATGGTCCGGATGTCGTGGCCATCAATATACACATGTCCGCGGGTGGCCTCATGCTGCCGCGTGATAAGAGAAACGAGGGTCGATTTGCCCGCGCCCGTGGGTCCCGTTATAGCCATGGTCTGTCCCGGCGCAACGTCGAAACTGACGCCGTTAAGCGCGGGCTCTTCGTCCGCGTAAGAAAAGGCGGCGCTGTTGAAGCGGATCGCCCCGGTGATGTCCGTTATGTCGCTCCGGGTCTGTTCCCCGTCGGCGATCTCAGGCGGGGCGGTTAGAATTTCATTGATGCGGTTCATTCCCACGGCCCCACGCTGATAGAGCGTGAGCACCCACCCAAACTCGGCAAGCGGCCACGCGAGAAGGCCAATGCAGAAGATGAAGGCGGTGAGGTCCCCGAGAGATAGCTGGCCGTTAATGGCCATGAGTCCCCCCTGCCAGATGACGATCAAGATGGTCGCGCCCACGCTGACGCCAATAACGGGCCACGCCAACGCCATGATGAAGGAGAGCCGCATGTTCTCCCACATGTACTTCTCGGATTCCTTGTGAAAACGGCCCGTCTGCCGGTCCTCAATGCCGTAAGCCTTCACCACCCGCGCTCCGGCGAGATTCTCCTGGGCAAAGGCGGTGACATTGCTGAACTGCTCCTGCACCCGCTTGGATTGACGGTGCATGTACATGACGAAACCGTACACCATCAGGGACAAGAACGGCAGGGGCAGGAGCGCCCACAGCGTAAGCACGGGGCTCAGATAGACCATGAACCCCAGCGTAAAGGGCAGCCGGACCATGTCCACCGTGCCCATCACGCCGGGACCGATGAACGCCCGGGCGAAGTTCAGATCATTGGTCGCGCGCGCCATGATGTCCCCGGTCTTCGTCCGGTTGAAGAAGCTTTGGGACTGGCGCTGAACGTGGCGGAAGTAGTCGTTGCGGAGTTGGTACTCGAATCTCCGCGAGGCGCCGATCATGAGTATGCGATGGTAGAAGCGGGCGACGCCCGTGGCCAACGCGATGAGCACGAGAAGCCCGAAGGCGCCCAGCAGATGGCCCGTGGTCATCTCACCGGCCTGGAGGCGGTCCACAATCAGCTTGACCACCAGCGGAACGCCCAAGCCGAGGCCGGTAAAGATTACGGCCAGGAAGGCGCCCGCCGTATAGGCGCGCCAATACGGAAGGTTGTACCGCCAAATGGACAGAAAAGGCCGCCCCGCGACGGCCTTAGGCTTTGTGGATTGCACTACTGCGTCTCTTTCGAAGCGTGGAGCGGCTCCAGTCCCCGTACGATCTCGACCAGGTCGTCGGGACGGAAGGGCTTAAGCAGATAACCGTCCGCGCCCACTTCCTCGGCGCGGGAGCTGTCTTGCTCGATAGGCTTGGCCGTGACAAGGTAGACCTTGATCCCTGTGAGCGCTTCGTCCGAGCGGATGCGCCGGCAGGTCTCCCAACCGTCCAGGCCAGGCATCGCGATGTCCAGCAGCACCAACCCGTAGTTGTGGCTCTGCGCTTTTTCCAAAGCTTCTTCCCCGGAATTGCAGGTGTCTACGGTGTAGCCTTCCGGCTCCAAGCAGCGGGCGATGAACGTGAGGATCTCGGGATCGTCGTCCACGCACAAAATGCTATTGCCGAGATCCCGTTTCGGCGGCGCCCCATGCTGGCTCATGGCGTAGCGAATTCCGCTCAAGAGCGTGCTCTTGCGAAACCCACGGTTTACCTTCGCCGCCAGCGACCCGCGGTGCTGCTCGTACAAGCCGTTGTCGTTCGTCAGAAGGATGATGGGCCGCTCTCGCGTCACGGGATCCTCCAAGATGTCCAGCAACACCGCGTGCCCGTTGTCGTTGGCGTCGGCGTCCACCACGATGCAGTCGGGATGATGCTTTCGCGCCAGGGACGCCACGTGCGCGGCGCTCACCGCGCTGAGGAGCTCCATGCCTTCGGGCTCCAGGAAATTGCGCACCTGGGTCGTGAGGGCCCGGTCATGGCTTACAAGGGCCACGAGCGCTTCGGTCTCCGTGGGAAGCGGCACCGGCGGGCTCTCGCCTCCCTCTTCGCGAGCCAACAGCGGCAGCGCGAAACGGAAGGTGCTCCCCTTCCCCACTTCGCTATGCACATGGATGCGGCTGCCATGAAGCCGCGCGATGTCTTGGGCGATGGAAAGGCCGATCCCCGTTCCGCCGTACTTTCGCGTCGACGAGCTGTCGTATTGGTAGAACCGCGTGAAGATCTTGTTTAATCCCTCGGGCGGGATGCCGATGCCCGTGTCCTGCACCGCGATGTTGGCCACCCCGTCGCCCGTGTTGATGATTACGGAGACCGTTCCATAGGGGTGATTGAATTTGATGGCGTTGGAGAGCAGATTGATAAACACCTGCCCCAGCTTGCCCTTGTCGCCTTCGACCAGAACGGGCGTCTCCGGCGCATCGAGCTCCAAGCGCACATTGCGGCTTTCGGCAAGGGGCTGCACCACCTCCAGGCTTCCCCGGGCGCAGTCGGTCACGTCGAAGGTGTCGAAGCTCAATGTCTCCGTGCCCTGGTGCAGGCGCGAGAAGTCCAACAGGTTCTCGATGAGCGTGACGAGCTTGTCGATGTTGCGGAGGCTGATGCTCAGATAGTCCCGTTGGACGTCGTTGACCGGACCCACCTTCTCGTTGAGAATCATGTCCGTGTAGCCCATCACCGCCACCAGAGGCGTCCGCAGCTCATGGGAAACGTTGGACAGGAGATTGGTCTTCATTTCGTCCAGCGTCTTGAGTTCTTCGTTGGCTTCGTGCAGCTTTTCCCGGGCCCGGGTGACCTCCTCCAAAGAGACCTGCAAGTTCTCCAGGAGTTGGGCGTTCCGGATGGCCACGGCGACGTGAGGGGACACTTGCTCAAGCACTTCAATGTCGTGCCGCGAAAAGCCCTTCGGCTGATTCGCGCCGAGGTTCAAGGCGCCGACGATCTTGTCCGTGGCGTAAAGAGGCGCGGCAATGCAACTGCTGGTCTCCGC
>SLHB01000454.1 GCA_007136375.1 Candidatus Hydrogenedentota bacterium | reverse complement strand
GTATGAGTATCAATTAGGTGATATCTCCAAGGCTGCAGAGCTTCGGGACAGATATAATTACCACATCCGACGCCAAGCGGAGTGGACTGAATATATTGCATATTTGGATGAAATTATATAATAAATAACAAGGATTCATGTTAAGCGATGTTTGGGATCGATACATAGACGCTATGGATTTCTTCGATTAGAGAACGTTGACCTGAATGACATCACAGTCGGGGGGCCTAGGTGCAGTGCGTGGAACATTTCTTAGACACGCCCTCCCAGGATACACGGGGGAAGTGGGGACGAACGAGCCGCCTCGTCACCGCCTCGACCGCTCCGATGGATGACGATGGCAGCGCCTTGCCCGAGACCTATCCGCGCTTGCGGGAGGGCATCGAACGCTTCTTCATCACGGACATCAACAACCCCGGCGCGGGCGCGGCGGCGCAGACCAGCATCGCCGTCATGTTCGACGCATGGGCCACGCACGAGACCGAGCTCTTCGACGGCAGCCCCCACATGGGCGGCGACCAAGGCGGGAGCATCGCCCAGTTCAACCACGTGCCGGGCGGCAGCAACGTCTTGTTCATGGACGGACACGTCCGCTTCATCCGCTACCAGTCCGAGTATCCCATTCAGTGGCTGGACCCCGACACCCATCCCGTGCCGCAAGCGGCGGGAACCCAAGCGCACACGACGATCCCCGTCTTGGGCGGCTGGGGCTAGCTCAAACAGCGCAAATTCCCCCGGCGCCGGGGCGTGTCTGAACGCTCCGCCCCCGGACCCATCCCGCACGCGGCCGATTCTCCCTTGACTTGGAGGGGTAATCGGCCGCGTCTTGTTTGAGCTTGCAGCCCCCTTCCGGTCAATCCCGCGCGGCGCTCGGCGGCGAACTCTCACGCGTCTTTCTGGGTTCTTCCGTGAAATGCATCACGGAAAATAAGGCTTGACAACTATGCGCCAACAACCCTATAATTAACTCGAAGTATTTGAGGTATTAACGGGATTTTTGGCCGCTGTCATCGGGGGAGGCGCCTGAAAGGGGGTGAGGCCAGCCAACATGTCGATGGAGTATCGAAAGGAGTATCCATATGACCTGATGTAGCGCATACTTGACGATACGCTTAGGGGGTAATTTGCATGAAGAACGTTGGTAAGAGAGGGTTCACCCTCATCGAGTTGCTGGTGGTCATCGCCATCATTGGCATTCTGGCCGCCATTTTGCTTCCCGCCCTCGCCCGGGCGCGCGAAGCCGCGCGGCGCGCGAGTTGCGCCAACAACCTCCGCCAGTTCGGCGTCATCTTCAAGATGTACGCGAACGAAAACCGGGGGCAATTGTTCCCACCCATTCAGAACTCCTACGTGTTGAACTTCTCCGGTCAGGCCGGGTTCAAGGGCAGCGTGCTCTATCCGGACTACTGGACCGACCTCAATCTGAAGATCTGCCCCTCGGACGGCCGGAGCGCGGGCAACCTCGGGTTCGAGGACGATCTTCAACGGCAGTTTCAGCGCTTGGTGCAGAACGATCCGAGCCGGGACCTCATCTCGCAGCGCCTGCAAGACGCTTTCTTGTCCCATCCCCTGTCCTACATCTACCTGGGATGCGCCACCCAGACCGCGTCCCAAATGATGGACCTGCTGAACATCCAAGGCGGGTACGTGCACGCCACGGGATTCTTCGATCAGGGCAGCTTTGGAGTGGGCGACATCACGGCGCGCGGTTTTCCCGCGGAGATGCAGTCCGTGGAGTACTTCCTGGAGAAGGGCTATCAGGACATGCGGGGCGAGTGGCGGCACATCAACGAGTTCTTCACCTCCTCCAGCTATCCGCTGGACGACGACGGCTCGCCGCTTCCCGACACTTATCCGCGCCTGAGGGAGGGCATCGAGCGCTTCTTCATCACGGACATCAACAATCCGGGCGCGGGCGCCGCGGCGCAAAGCACCCTGGCCGTGCTGCTGGACACGTGGAGCACAACCTTCGCCGGCGATCATGGCGGTTCGTCGTGGCTGAGGGATCAATTCGGCCTGGGCGGCGGAACGGATACGTTCAACCACATTCCAGGCGGCAGCAATGTGTTGTACATGGACGGCCATGTCCGCTTCATTCGCTACCAGGCGGAATATCCGGTGCGGTGGCTGGACGAGAACGATTTCCCCGGCCGCGCGGGCACGCAGGCCCACCGCGTGATGCCCTTCGTGGGCGGCTACGGGTGATGTAGAGAAGGAGACCTGAACATCTTCTAGACACAGCCGGCCCGGTTGCGACGAGCAGCCGGGCCGGTTGCCGTTGACGGCGCCGCCGTGTCTCCACGAGAAAGGACATCCAGTACAAGCAGAAAGAATACTTTATTTGCAAAGCAGCTCACTGATGCTATAATGGTTTTCCATTGCTTGCGTGCAGAAGCCTTCGGCAGGCGCCGTTTACTGGGGCCCGCCCACGAAGGGAGGGGCGCCTATGGAGCACTCGTAGGGAAGTCGGGCTTTCAGAGGTTCTACATCATCCTCTTCATTTCATGCACAAGCGAGGTGACCGCAATGAAGACCTCAAGAAGCCGGGGGTTTACCCTCATCGAGTTGCTAGTGGTCATCGCGATCATTGGCATTCTGGCCGCTATCCTGCTGCCGGCGCTCGCCCGGGCGCGCGAAGCCGCGCGGCGCGCGAGCTGCGCCAACAACCTTCGCCAGTTCGGCACCATCTTCAAGATGTACGCGAACGAAAGCCGGGGCGAACTGTTCCCCCGGGGCCAGAACAATATGATTGTCTGGTCGAGCAACGCGGGCTTCGCCGGCGAGGCGCTGCACCCCGATTACTGGACCGACGTCAATCTCAAGATCTGCCCTTCCGATTCCCGCAGCTTCATGGCGGAATTCACGGGATTCGATGAAGATCTCCAAGACCAGTTCGGCCGCATCACGCAGCATCAGCAGCAGCACGGCGTCGCGGACGATCCCATCTGCCGCGCGGTCAACGCCGCGTTCCTATCCACCTCGGTGTCGTACCTGTACGTGGGCTACGCCACCCAGACCATCTCGCAACTGGTCGATTTCTTGAACTACTGGTCGTGGTATCCCCACTGGCGCGTGCATCCCCATGGCGAACCCTTTAGCGTCCATGGCGCGGGCGACTTCGCCCATTGCGGCGGCCCGTCGGAGTGGCCCAACATCGAGATCTTCCCCCTCCGCGGGCTCTCGGACTTCAATGTGGGCCAGCACCCGAACCGCACGTCGACGGGTGTGGGCGGCCATGTGGAGATTCCGGCGGGTCAGTACTACCTGGATGATGACGGTTCGCTGTTGCCAGGAAACTATCCGCGCCGACGGGAAGGCATCGAGCGCTTCTTCATCACGGACATCAATAACCCCGGCGCCGGCGCGGCCGCGCAGAGCACCCTCGCGGTCATGTTCGACACCTGGAGCACCGGGGGCCAATCGGAGTTCCAGGGCCAGGTCTGGGGCCAAGGCGACGCCGGTATGCTGAACTTCAACCACACGCCCGGCGGCAGCAACGTTCTGTTCATGGACGGCCATGTCCGCTTCATCCGCTACAACGCGGAGTACCCCATCCAATGGTTGCAGCCGGAGTCGGACTATCCGAACGTCATGGGCACGCAAGCGCACAATCTGCTGCCCTTCATCGCCGGCTTCGGTTGATGCCAGGCGCGTGGCGCGAGACCTTGCGGAGAAAGTGTTGAGCGAACCGTTTCGCGGCCAGCCGGGTTCAAGCGTCCCGGCT